>JANMYC010000794.1:0-2193 GCA_031381715.1 Saprospiraceae bacterium | reverse complement strand
CAAAAATACCATTGGAGGTGCCAAACCATTTCCGATTCGCTCCGTCCACCGCAATCGCTGTGACGTTTTTATCTTTTAAAAGGTATTCACCTATGCCGCCCAAACCCGATACAACTAACTGACCGGTGCAATTCGACTTAAAAGGGTCACTTCCGCAGGCATAAAAAGCCACTCCGCTGGAGGTTCCGACCCATACTCGTCCATCAATATCTACTGCCAAGCAATTGACTCGGGCATTTTGTAAGTCTTTTGGCAAAGTGCCATTATCTAAAAAACTAACTCTATCATCCGTCAAAGTTTCAATATCTTTTCCTTCGTCATAAACCAATAAACCCGATTGAGCACCGCCCACAGCAAGCCATTTATAGCCAATACTATCAATGACCAATTGCTGCGTACCATTCGCTCCAAAAGGCACATCTTTCATCTTTTGCCACTTCCCATCCGCTTTCAAAACCACAACTGGATTGGGCGCGAGGTTATTACTAATCCACAAATTGCCCTTTTTATCGTAAGCCAAGCCCGCTACTCGCTCACGCAATGGGTCACCAACAGCACCTTGCAAAGCAGAATTACTATCGTTATAAATCTTCGTGATTTTGCCGTTCTCTAATTCCACCAAGCCTCCCCAATAAGTACCCACGTGCACTTTTTTGCTTCTTGGATTAAAAATGATGCGGTAAAAATCCAAATCAGCGAAGCTATCCAAAAGTACTTTGTCAGTTCCACGATTATAATTACGCCATTTTCCGTTGATAAAACTGGCAAAACCGTCGGGAGAACGCCTTGCATTAAAACCTTCCAAACCACCCGCTGCCACATAGAATGAGGTATCAGTGATAGCAAAATCGGTTGACGTCATAAAAATGGGTGAATCAAATTCAGAGGTTGCACAATTAGCCGTACCACCACTCGTGAATCGAAAACCTTGATAACCATCCGCAAACCATAGCCATCCTTTAGCATCTTGCACGCCGTAAATGGGGCGGTCATTGCAGTTATTGGCTACAGTTGTGCGCAGCAAGTTTTTATCAAAAAGATAAACTTTGCCATCGCAATTATCCACACAAGCCATTCCCAGCATTAGGCTGCTACCTTCGGCGGTTAAAAACTTCATTTTGAAGCCATTTTCACCAAATATACTGAGGGGCCTATTGTTTTGAAAAGTAAAAAGCGAATCATTGATAGTGAAATACAGTTTTTCATTAAAAACACACAACAGATTGGACGTGTAATTAGAAGGAAAGCCATCGGTAGTGCTCAATCTACGCCACTGCCTAAAGTCTGCCAAGTTGATTCGGCTATCATTTGCGATGGTATAAAGCCCCCCCTCAGTAGCGGCGTAAATTTGATTGTTTAAAACGCTGATACTGTATGTTTTCAACTTAGTGAACGTTGTAGAAATAAACTCGTTGCGTTTCATATCCAACCGTACAATACCAAAACTACACGCCAAATATGCTGTGTCGCCTTTGAAAAAGACATCATTCAAGCCTTTATCGCCAATAATGGTTGTGTTATTTTTAATATCATTCAATAACACTGTCGTACCGCCCGGTTTCAACAAATCAATGGAGCTATTTTGATAATAAACCAAAAGCGTTTCATTGGCTTTGTTATAGCGAATAATGCTCGTGCCTACGTCGCTCAAAGCATTGTTTTTATCAAATCTATTGATAGAAAAATCCGTTTTATTCATCTCTAAAATCGACAAACCCGTTGCCCAATACACGTGCGTATTGCTTTGAGTTACATCGTTGCCTTGATGATAGGGCAAATAAGTACGCCACTGCCCTATTTTCAAATCGTTTTGAGCACTGAGTATATTTTTAAAAGAAAGAAAAAAAAGGAAGCCTAAAAGTATGAGTCGGAGTATCTTCATTTATAAACTGTTGATTATCAATTTTTTATAAAAAATCTGAAATGCAAAATTAAGTTTTTGAATTCACTTTTATACAACAATTTTATTGTTCTTATTATTGTCTTTTGAAGGAAATTTAATGCTTTATCCATTTTTCGTAATTACTTAGCCAAATGGTCGCTATTGCTCCATTTAGCCACTGATTTCACTGATATTGACTGATTTTATACTGATTTTTTTATGCCTATACTCAAATCAGTGTAAAATAAGTGTAAAATCAGTGTAAAATCAGTGTAAAATCAGTCAATATCAGTGAAATCAGTGGCTAAACG
>JANMYC010000785.1:0-3071 GCA_031381715.1 Saprospiraceae bacterium | reverse complement strand
CTTGGCGGTGGAAATAAACAGCGAGGATAGATTCAGTGGAAATATTTAGGCGAAAATAAGATTATGCTTTCAGTGTTTTAAAAGGCTATAAACCGGTTTTACCCATTGATGAACAGGCATTTTACAGTGATAATACTGCCAATGCAGGCATAAAACCCTATTATTATTACCTCAGAACGACTGATGAATGTAAAGCAAAGGTCGTATCCAATGCCGGTTCTACCGTTTTTATTCAAGGTTTTCCGATTGAAGGCGGTAAAAGTTTGATAAAATGGACACCATTTTATTTGGCAGGAGGAGTTGTAACGGGCTATCAAGTAGTGAGGATTATCAATGGAGCAGCCACTGAAATAGGCAATCCGATTGATACTTCTGCCGCTCGACAATACACGGATTTATCCACCACGGGGGAGAAAAATATATGCTACAAAATAGGTGCTAATTATAAATACAAATTGGCGGACGGTACAGAAGAAGAAGCAGTTTCTTACTCCAATACGATATGTTTATCCCAATTTTCAAACGTGTGGATACCCAATGCTTTTACTCCAGGCGGTAAAAATCCATTATTTAAGCCCGTTTTTACGTTTTATGAAAATGTTTCAGAATATAAAATGTTCATCGTAGATAGATGGGGTGGCATCGTTTTTCAAACTGAAAACCCTGTGGAAGGTTGGGATGGCACCCGCAATGGCAGAGACCAACCCCATGGCACATATACCTATATTATTCGTTTGAAACAGTCGAGTGGTGGCTTATTTGAGAGCAAAGGAATATTGATGCTGATCAGATAGTCAGATAATTGTAGGTTATTGGTTATTAGTTGCATAAAACTAACAACCAACAACCTACAAATGAACTATTTCTTTTCAATGCTTCCACTGCCCGTGATGCGTGATTTTACTGAGGGGGTACCGGCGTAATAAATATCACCGCTTCCTGTAACTGAAGCATCCAAAGTAGTCTCCGCAGAGCAATTAATATTGCCAGAGCCAGTAACGTGAGCGACTACATCCTTAGCTTTTAACCCTTTCGAATCAATATCTCCGCTGCCACTTACCTCATATTCGATTTTTTCAGAACTACCACCATCAATATTGATATTGCCACTGCCCGTGACTGTTGCTACTACGTTACTGTAATTCAATTCTTTGATTTTAGCATCACCACTGCCAGAGAGAATAAGGTCGAGAGACTGACCAGTGAGGGCTGATTCTGTTTCTAAATTACCACTACCCGAAAGTTTTAATTTATCAAAATCAGGTGCTTGAACGTATATGTGTAGCTTATCGTAGCTGACACTTCCAGTGCCTTTTTTAAAATAAATTTTCAGAACCCCGTTTTCAACCGTGGTTTCCAACAAATCCGCAATATTTTTTTGAGCTTCTATTAAAACTTTGAATTCTGCACCTTGTCTGATGCTGACATCAGCTGCCTCGCTCACTTCTACACCTTTGAAACCATTCACATCACGGGTGAATTTTTCAACAGCACCTTCACCTTTAATGGAGGAAAAGGGGTTATTCATCATGTTTTTACAAGAGAAAAATATCATAAAAGCGGCGGCGATAATCAAAATATCTTTTTTCATAATGGCTTATTTTTTTGTTATTAAATGTTACGTTTAAATCTTAGATATGAACATCGGATAAAAGGTTACAGGCGTTTCAAAATAATTTATTGGATGTGAATCTGTAGAGGGGGTGAATCCGAGTTTAGGACGAAATAGATTAAAAATTAGTTCATTTTTTAAGATTAGTGCAATACAGTTTCTATTTTTACAAAATAACAAAACTTCAAGTAAAAATGAGAAACTCTTATGTATTAGTTTTTTTATGCTTTTTTTTAATTAAAATAAAAGCACAAGATATCATCCCTCAACCAGTAAGTCTAACTACACTCAAAACGGCTCCTTTTCAATTAAAAGCGGCGACAACTATTGGCGGCAATTCAAAAGATGCCAAAGATGTAGCTAAGGTATTAGCCAATAAAATAGCACAGTCAACGGGTTTTGGTTTCACGATAAGGGATATCGGGAATATCCAATTGAATATCAATACATCGCCCAATCCTCAGATTGGTGATGAAGGCTATACTCTTGAAGTTGGCTCCAATTCTGTTAAAATCAATGCGAATAAAAAGGCAGGTTTATTTTACGGAATCCAAACCTTAATACAGCTTTTACCGAAGGAAATTGAGAGTAAAACGGTAGCAAAAGCCAATTGGGCTATCCCCTCAGTAAAAATAGTGGATTATCCTCGTTTCGGCTGGCGCGGGCTTATGCTGGATGTGAGTCGTCATTTCTTTTCAAAAGAAGATGTAAAACGCTATATAGATGATATGGTGAAATATAAATACAATGTGTTTCATTGGCATTTGACTGACGATGAAGGTTGGCGCATCGAAATAAAATCATTGCCTAAGCTGACTCAAGTAGGGGCTTGCCGTGTTCAACGCTATGGTAAATATGGCGTCCATGATGCTCCAAAAGAGGGTGAACCTGCCGCGGATTGTGGTTTTTATACCCAAGAAGAAATTAAAGAAATAGTGGCTTATGCGACTGAAAGAAATGTGACTATAGTACCCGAAATAGATGTGCCAGGCCATAGCATGGCAGCGGTAGCATCCTATCCCGAACTATGTTGTACAAAAGACCCCTCAGTAAAGGTTTCACCAGGGTTTAAATTTGCAGAATGGTATGGCAACGGGCAATTTAAAATGCTGGTTGACAACACATTGAACCCTTCGGATGAAAAAGTGTACGAATTTTTAGATAAGGTTTTTACGGAAGTAGCGGCTTTATTTCCGGGTCAATTTATCCACACGGGCGGCGATGAGTGCTATCATGGCTATTGGGAAAAAGACGCTAACTGTCAGGCTTTAATGAAAAAAGAGGGCTTAAAAAATACCCACGAATTGCAGAGTTATTTTGTAAAAAGAGTAGAAAAAATAGTGAAATCTAAAGGAAAAAAGCTCATTGGCTGGGACGAAATACTGGAAGGTGGGCTTGCACCCGAAGCTTCGGTCATGAGTTGGCGTGGTACTGAAGGGGGGATAGAAGCGGCTAAACA
>JANMYC010000783.1:0-3611 GCA_031381715.1 Saprospiraceae bacterium | reverse complement strand
CACCAAAGAAATCATCAGATTTCAAGTGACCTCATAGTTTGTCACCACCTTTAGCGGGCTCTAAATCTTTAACTGAAATGCTTCCCATATCGACAGTGAAAGTACCACCTACAATGTTATTGCCATCGCTAATTACTTGACCTGTAGTGAAATTAACGTTTCCGTAGTGTTGGCCTGTTACTTTTTTACCAATCCATTTGAACGTACTTTTAGACGCATCCAAATTGTAAGTAGTCGGTTTAGGAGCAGTCGTGAATGACATAAGAGCCACTGAAACAATGCTTAAGAATAATAATACTTTTTTCATAATTGAAAAGATTTAAATTAAAATTGTTACTGAAATATTCGATGTTAAAACATTGATGCAAATATAAACAGAATTGTAGAATAAATGTTTTAAGGAAAAGTTAAAAAATCGTTAAACAAATTAATATAAATAAATAGTATTAATATTTATTATATTTGACTAATCTATAATTTTTTTAAAAATGTATAAGACTACTTTTATTTAACTTTAAAATTTAACGATATAGGCGAATATGGGGTTAGCAAATAAATAGTGCTTTTGAACCCAATATTCGCTTGATATACAGATATTTACATCAAAAAGTAATTATGGAGCAATATTTATTAAATTTTAATGGACTAAAAGGCTAATTTGTTAATATTTTGAACCATTAAGCTACTGAAAATTAAATATTCAAACAGTTTTTTACTGCTCACAAAATTCAGGCATATCATAAAAATTCTTGATTTCAGGGATTGGGCAATAATCCTCTTTTGAAAAATTAGTAGGCATTGTCACAGCGCGAATTTTATCCAAATCATAAAAAACGGCAAATTGAACAGCATCGTTTTGATTTCCCCCGAGAACGACGACACCCTCACGGACAATTGTCTTTGGTAAGCCATTTTCTTGAATAACGTATTCATCTCTTACCGTTCCAACCACGAAACCGATATGACCCCCACCGCGCCTTTTAAAAATAACCAATGCTCCAAGTGGGATATTATTTCTAAAATCGCTGATGCTATAATTATAACGTGTTACTTGTCCGTTGGGTAAATACGTGAAATCTGGCAGAGTGCCATAACGACCTTCACCTTTTTTATTATTGGGCGTAACTTCATTAAAATGAAAGCCAGAATCACTAAATCCACCGTAAGAAGCTGCTCGAAAACCATTTTGTGGCAGTTTAAAAGTGGGGTCAAACTTTTGTAATTTGGCACCTACATACGCTGCACACCAAGCCATATCGTCAGTGTATCTCGTTTTAACTGTCTTGAAATAACTATTGATTTCGGGATTAGATTCGCCAAACATTTTATTTTCAATGACATTTAAATCATTGAAATTCAACCATTTAGGTAGATTTTTCTTTTGAGCTGAAAGATGGTCTAATATTTCATTTCTGATACGTTCCTTAGCTTCAATATGGGTTTGGAATTTATTGGTTCTTCTAAGGCACAATGCAATATTTGAATGCGTACCTAAGCACAAAGCAGCAAGGTGCAACTGCCATAATTTTTCGGAATTGTAGTTATATTCACCCACTAAAACACCTTTATTTCTGAGAATTCGTAATATATCCGTCTCCTCCAAAAGGTTTAAAGACTCGGCAATTTTATAATAATCGGGATTGATTGCATTATCCAATTCAGAACTAACAATATTAAAAACACTATCTGGATTGCTGGATAAAATGGAATGGGCTTGTAAATATTGCGTTAAAAAAAGGTGTGTAAGGACAAATAAAGAGACTTTTAGGCGTATCATCATGGATAGATTGAATTTGAGTAAAACTACCCAGTGCTTCTCAAAAACGAAGCCAGTTTAAATTAATTGCTAATAAGAGTATTTTTATACCCCTCAGTAAAAATAGTAAAATTTAGCAATTTAGGACAAAGTAAAAAATAAACTAACCAGTTTAACAATTCTATTGATTTTACTTTGCGTTAAATTGTTTTTAAATAATTCATTATTTCTCAATCAATTTGCCTTTGTTAAAACCAATAGAATTGTTAAACTGGTTAGTTTATTTTTTACTTTGTCCCTTACGGCTGTTTTAAAATAAAAGCCGATATCTCAAAATGAGAAATCGGCTTTAAAATTGCAAAATGTGGTTTCGCCTTACATAACTTTTCTTTCACCTGCAACAACTTCCACCCAAGTACCCGGCTGACGAGCTGTAATCGAATTATCATACATCGCTTCGCAAAGCTGTGATGGAAGATAAAAACGACCCACATAAGCAGCATTCAATTGTACGCGATAAGTGTGCGATTTGCCCGATTGAAGTTCAAAAAAGCTGTTCACACGGTCGTCGCGGATGTCTTGATATCGTGGAACGCTGGTATTGGTGTAGCCAACGACCTTTTCCATGCGGGAGTTCAATATCTCCCAACCCGAAGGGAAAACCTGTGCCAAAGCCATTTCTTTATAGTTTTTGCCCAACGTACCCGGATTTGTAACTGTCACCTCAGCCACAAAATCAGTTCCTTGGCGAATACTTTGAGGGCTCAATGGCTCACCTTTTAAGGTTTTATATTGAATAAACATATTCATATTACTCGCTATGGGTTGTTCGTTGGCTTGACCTACGGCAGGCTGGCCCCTCAGTATAACCCGCATAAAAAGCTGAGTTTTACCCGTATTTTTAATAGTCAATTTATTGGCAACACTTGTGGGTAAGTTGATTTGAGCAATGGGGGATGAGGAGGTAAAGTTACCACCTTTTCCATTGATATCATATGAGAAAGCAAATGAATCACCCGCTTTGTTTTTACCCGCAAATTTCGCCATTGACATCAAGCCATACGCCACGGATTGAGTGCCATACCAATCGCCTGAACTCAATTTTTGACTTACTTCGCGAGCCACTTGAATGGCTGAGTTATCATTTTTTAATAAAACTAAAGCTTCCAAAATCATGGCTTGGTCACGTAATTCAGAGCCGTAAGTGTAGGATAATTCACGGTATTTATTGACTGAAGTAGGTATGTTATTGATTATTTGACGTGAAACCTCTGGTTTTCCCGCTAAAGCATAAGCTGAAGCCAATGACCATCGTGCAGCAGTTGAAAGATTCGCTTTTTCACGCAAAGAATTCATCGCACTCGCCTCTGGCGATTTTGCTAAAGCCAAGGTGTATAAGCGGTAAGCTTGAGTGAGGTCGCGGCTTTCTTCTGACCACCCCTCAGTATTGACGCTTGCATTCCACCTTTTTGCAGCTTGCTGTTGGGTTTTTTGCCAACGTTCGAGCATGTTGGGTGGAAGTGCATAGCCCGCATTTTTGGCTTCAAGTAAGAAATGACCGACATAATTGGTTGCCCAAGAATCCGCAAAATCTTCGCCTTGCCAATAGCCAAAGCCACCAGTAGGTGTTTGGAACATTTTTAAACGGTCAATGGCAGCTTTTACATTAATTGCCATTTGTTTTTTCTTTTCATCATCCAAATTCATCAATCTATCCACGTAGAGTTGAGGGAAAGCGGCACTCGTTGTTTGCTCAACGCAACCATACGGATATTGCATCAAATACGACAAACGGCTCGCCAAATCAATGGGCGGAATCGTTGAAACCTCCAAAGTAGCCGTATTCGTTCCCGCT
>JANMYC010001538.1:0-12666 GCA_031381715.1 Saprospiraceae bacterium | reverse complement strand
TGGAAAATTAGTTGCTCATATCATCACTTTTCACAATAGTAAAGACTGGATTTTGCTCACGCCCGATGGTCGTTTTGATGGTTCAAAAGATGGTTTGAAGCAATTATATTATTTAAAAGGGCAGGAAATTATCCCGCTCGAGCAATTATACGAAGGTTTTTACACACCCGGATTGATGAAGCAAGTCTTGGACGGCGAGGGTTCTAATGGCGGGCAAGATATTAAAAATATCAAATCACCCCCCTCAGTAGAAATCGGTATTCCCGTGGCTCAGCGCAACTTGGTTGTAGAAGATGATACACCCGCCTCAAGGCGTTTTAAAATGACAACTGATAAAATTTCTTTGACCATAGAAGCGACTTGCCCCGATGATGGCGTGTCCGAAATTCGTCTTTTTCACAATGGTAAAATTGTCGGTACAGGTACTCGTAATTTGGTTGTGGAAGATGATAAAGTTGAAAAAACAAAAACGCAAACATTTGATATTCAATTGGTTGAAGGTGATAATTCATTCAAAGCGGTTGCCTTAAATACACAAAGAACGGAATCAAAACCTGATGAAATTATCATCTCTTTTAAAGCTGAAAAAGGCTCTAATACTGTTGACGACGGAAATCCTGCAAACGGCGGGAAGGGGGGGATTCAATTATATGTTATCGTGGTGGGCATCAATAAATATAAAAACCCAAAGTATAATTTGAATTATGCCATTGCGGATGCGACAAGTTTTAAAGAAGGCATTGAAAAAAGTAGTTCGAGTATTTTCAGTAAAGTCAATATGTCTTTTATCAATGATGAAAATGCGACTAAAACCAATATAGTGAGTGCATTAGAAAAAGTAAAAATGAGCGCTTCTTCCAAAGATGTTTTCATTTTTTACTATGCAGGTCATGGCGTGATGAATGATAAAAAAGAATTTTACCTCGTTCCACATGATGTCACGCAACTTTATGGCTCGGATGCCTCACTGGCTCAAAAAGGATTGAGTGCCAATCAATTACAATCATTTTCAAAAGATATAAAAGCCCAAAAGCAGCTTTTTATTTTGGATGCCTGTCAATCGGCTGCGGCTTTGGAGCAGGTCGTAGCGGCTCGTGGTGCAGCCGAAGAAAAAGCGATTGCGCAGCTCGCTCGTGCTACGGGCACGTATTGGTTGACTGCTTCGGGCAGTGAGCAATTTGCATCTGAATTTACGCAATTGGGACACGGTGCTTTCACCTATGTTTTACTACAAGCAATCAGTGGCAAAGCAGATACAGGTGATAAAAAAATCACAGTCAAAGAGATTGACAGCTACCTCCAAGAGCAAGTACCCGAAGTAACAGCCAAGTACAAAGGTACCCCTCAGTATCCAGCGAGTTATGGCTATGGGAATGACTTTCCGATTGGGGTGGTGAAGAATTGATTTATTTGTTTAAAATTGATTTCATGTATTTAGAAAAGTTTAGAAGTGATATTTACTCAAAATATATGTTGAAAAGTACATTTTACTTTGTGCTATCTACCATAATAACTTGGTGGTTTATAGAGGAAGGTAATATGCTGTACGAAAATACCCAACTGATGCTTTTTTCCTGCGGTATTGCTGGTGCAAAATGGGGGCTACAGATAATAGCTGCCTTGTTCTTTTTAGCCCAAAAAAAATGGATTTTTATCGAACGTCTTGGTTTTACTTGTTTTATAGGTTCGTGTTTACTGATTCCGTATTCACTTTTTACATCGTTACAAAATTTCAAATACTCATTTTTGCTTTCTTTAATAATAGCCGTAGTGGTAATGATAGCTTTGTACTATCAATCTGTCAAAGAAACGGGTATTTCAATCAAGTGGTTTTGGGCTTGGATTGGCTGTTTAGCAGTCGCTATTTCTTTACAGATTTTTATTATATTTAAACTATTATAAATTTATAAAATATTGATTATCGATTACAAATGAAATAATGTAGACTTGTTATTTGAAGTATTTGATTGAATATTTCTTTTTTCTATAATATCGCATTCATCCTTTTTGTGGGATTTGCCATGAGTATTGGGCACTTTTATAAAATGAAAAATCGGATGCCCGCAAAGGAGTAGCATCCGATTTTTTTTTAAAAAGTGTTTAAATCAATTTTTTCAAAAGTCTATTTAAGTAGTTTGGCTAAAATAAACGCTGCTATCTTTTTTAAGTCGGCCCTAAAAATCATACAAAAAACTCCGCTTTGCTCCGCATTTTGCATGATTTTCAGCCCGACGATAGTAGCGTTTATTTCTTTACGCCTACTTACTTGAAAACGCTTCTTTTGAAGGGTCATCGGGTAAAGTGCCAGACTCAATATGAGATTTGAGGTAGTTGACTCGATCTTTCAAGGTTTGTATTTCTTTTAAAAGAGAATCATAATGCTCCAACTTAATGAAAAAACCAATGGGTTGTCCTTGACTATTGAAAAGGACTTGCTTGGGGTGTTGATGAATGTTCATTTAGCGCGATGTTTTGATAAAGATACCTGTTTTAACAATAAAAACGCAAGTGAAAAATGATTTATTTTTTGACTGCGTATAAGTTGTTGAGAGTCAATTGTTTATTATTTAAAAGTCTTTTACATAAGTATAATTTTTAAAATTAAGTGTAACAACTATTTTAAATGACACCTCAATTTTTACACCGAGTTAAAAGTAACTTTTTTCATTTTGCTGCATATTTGTCAACCCCTAATCTATCAAAACTGACTTTTTGTCAGATTTTTTGGGGCTAATTTTGACATTGATACTGAGGGGTTGTATATTTACGTTTTTAAATTCTGAAACACAACCTGCTATATGAGTAGTAATTTGCAAGCAATTAAGCAACGATTCGGTATTATGGGCACTTCTAAACTGTTAGAAGCGGCTTTAGATACAGCTATCCGCGTTGCACCTACCGATTTGACGGTGCTGATTCAAGGCGAAAGTGGGGTAGGTAAGGAAGTTTTTTCAAAAGTGATTCATTCTCTTTCGGCGCGTAAACACAATCAATTTATTGCCATCAACTGTGGTGCAATTCCCGAAGGAACTATCAATTCGGAGCTTTTTGGACACGAAAAAGGGGCTTTTACGGGTGCCGTAAACGACCGAAAAGGCTATTTTGAAACCGTCAACAGTGGAACAATTTTTTTGGATGAAATAGGTGAAATGCCGCTTGATACGCAAGCACTTTTGTTGCGGGTGCTTGAAAACGGTGAATATGTGAGAGTCGGGGCTTCGAAAGTTGAAAAAACGGATGTCAGGGTCATAGCTGCCACGAATGTACAATTAGAAGAAGCCGTGAGGAAGGGAAAATTCAGAGAAGATTTGTTCTTTCGTTTGAGTACAGTGCCTATCAGAGTGCCTTCTTTGAAAGAACGACCAGAGGATATTTACGTGCTTTTCCGCAAGTTTTCGGTAGATTTTGCCGAAAAATATCGGACTACGCCCATACAATTGGATGATAGAGCACGTTTAGTTATTGAGCGATATACGTGGCCTGGCAATATTCGTGAACTGAAAAATATGGCTGAGCAGTTATCCGTCCTTTCGCAGGAGAAAAATATCAGCGGCGATGATTTATTGACGGCTAAACCGTATCTTTTGAATCGTCCGTTACCGGCGTCCCAGCGAGGAAGTGAGCCGAATTATGAGGAGCGAGATATTATGTATAAGTTGCTTTTTGATATGAAAAACGACTTGAATTATTTAAAAAATGTCATCGCTGATTTGATTCGAAATAATAATTTGAGTGTACCTAACTCCTTTAATATCAATAGTTTAGCGTTGCCAGCTCCAGTTAAAAATAGCCCAGATTATCCTCAATACCCCTCAGTATCCAACAGTTTTAATAAACGGGAGGAAGTATTTTATGAGGAAAATGATGATATTGAACGCATGGAAGAGCACCCTGTTTTAGCGGGTAATACAATGGCTCATCAACCTTTTATTATTCAAAAAAATAATGGTTTTGAGCCCCACGCAGAGGTCGTAGAAGAGAGTTTGGACATGGCGGAACATGAGAAAAATTTGATCATTAAGGCTTTAAAAAAGCATAATAATCGAAGGAAAGAAGCGGCGGATGATTTGGGTATTTCCGAGAGGACTCTGTACAGAAAAATTAAGGAATATGGGTTGGATTAAAATAAGTATTTTTAAGTCGTGAATAACGAGTTTAAAATCAACGGTTTATGAATTTTAAAATAGTGAAAGTATCTTTTTTTTTAATTTTAGGGATGTCTTTTTCAAGCTGTTACTCTTTTAAAGGAGTGACAATTGCACCCGATACAAAAACTTTTACAGTAAGCCTCTTTACTAATAATGCATCGGCCGCACCGCCGAATTTGGCGCAATCTTTTACCGAAAAGTTGAAAGATAAAATTCGGAATAATACCCGCTTGAACCTCGTCAATACTGAGGGGGGGGATTTGATTTTCTCTGGGTCAGTTGTGGGATATGATGTGGTAGCGGTGGCTCCTCAGCCCAATCAACCCGCGGCTTTTAACCAATTGCGGATAACGATTGCGGTTGATTTACTGGATTCTAAAAATGAAAAAGGTTCGTGGAAACAGCAGTTCAGTTTTCAAGCCGATTTCCCCGGTACAAGCCAATTATTGCAAGTGCAGGACCAATTGATTAAACAAATAACAGATAAAATATTAGAGGATATTTTCAATAAAGCTTTTACTGAAAATTGGTAATCAATCATAGATGTTTGATGATAGATGATATATTGTTGGGTTTTTAATTCTCAAAATACTTGTTCATAAATAACTTTTTTATAGTGTTATTTGTCATGCTGAGCGAAGCGAAAGCATGACAAATAACCATATGAAATCGCATATTCAGATGCTTTCGCTTCGCTCAGCATGACAAACAACAATATTTGAACAAGTCTAAAATACTTCAATAACCACTAATATCTTAAATTCATTGAAAAAATGTTTTATTTTGCGGGACAAAAAAGCAACGATTTTTAAAATTTCCGTTTAAGTGAGTGGTTCTTTTGTTTTAAAGAAAAAAACAAAGAAGATTCACTGGTTTTTTGAATAAATTATGAGCAACGAACAGTTAACAGCATATCTTAAAGATGAATCTTATTTGTATTCATTGTCCTATGAGGAGTTAAAAACCCTCGTGGTGGAGTATCCATATGCGGCTAATTTGCGCATTCTGCTATTAAAAAAATCGTACATAGATAAAAATAAAGACTACGAGCGAAATTTACAAATGGCAGCAGCTTATACCACCAATCGGCGGCATTTGTATAAAATAGTTCAGAAGCTTAAAACGCTTCAAAATGCGCCTGAAAATGTAATTTTGGGCGAGGATTATCTGGAATTAACGGAATTGAGTAATATTGAAAAAATGCTTCAAGAACGGCACGTTTCGGAGGTTTTTAATGAAAAAAGACCACTTTCTGATTCAAAAACATCGGTTCAATGGAGTGGGATTGAGTTTGATGACTCTGAAGCCGCTTACTCATCGGGGGCTTCTTCGGATTACAGCAAATTTGATTCACTGGAAGGTGAAAGCTCAAATGAGCCTTTTGAATTTGCAGAACCACTTGAATTGAATATTCCAGTTACACCGGATATGAAAACTTTTAATCATGTTAGTGAATCTCATGTGGATTTAGCGATTGAGTCCATTATGGCAGAATTTGGTTCGGTTGCCTTGGATTTGACTGGAAATGGAGTGAATTTAAATGCTGAAATGACTCTTTCAAATGAAAGTAATACTTTAACTAATCATATCATTTTTGAAAATGAAGAGATTCAAGAAACTAAAACTTCATTTGAAAGCGAAGAACCCGAATTGGAGGCTTTTATTGAAACCCCGAATGAAATACCTCAAGAACCGTTGAATCTCGGTGACCAAGAACCTGAATTATTGTCGAGTCCTTCTGAAAATGAGACTGAAAATGAGACCAAAAATGTAGATAGAGATTTTCATTATTTTGAGGAATTAGAGGATAAAAGTGAGGTAATTGAAGAAAACAATGTTAGTTATATTCAAAATGATGCCAATCCGCAAGTTTTGGATTTCGAATCTTTGGACAATAAATCTACCGACGATTTTCAAGACGAAGATGCCATAATAGAAAACGTTTTGTTAGAGACCCCTCAGTCTGCCTATCTGTCAGACAGGTTAAAAGCCACTTTTCCAAGCGTTGAGAGTGAAAGTCAGCCTGAGATAAATATGAAAAAACGTGACATTGAGATAGAAATAGTCAATAATTCGAAGGCAAAAGTTATTGAAAATGAGCCATCGAAGCTTGAAAATGCACCCGCGGTGAGTTTCACGGAATGGTTGCGCCAGTTTAAGGTTGCTGCGCCAAAGTTGCCAAATGTAGCAGCACCTGAGGTTAAAAAAGAGAAAAAAAGCGTTGAAATAATCAGTAAAACAACTGAACCTACGGAGATAAAACACGTATTAGATGAGAACGTTGTTGCGCTTTTATTTGAAAAACCTTCCGATTTGCCCGATAATTTATTTGGTTTTAATTCATTAAAATCCACAAAAGAGTATAATGAAAAATTGGATTTAGAAAACAGTTCAGATGATTTAGAAGACATTTTCGCCGTAAAAAAGAAGAAGAAAAAGAAGCACATGCACGAATTAGCGGCTAAAAGTATCGAAGAAAATAATGATTTAATGTCTGAAACATTAGCCGATTTATTGGCTTGGCAGGGAAATAATAAGAAAGCAATCGAGATGTACGCAAAATTGTGTTTGCAATTTCCCGAAAAAAGTGATTACTTTGCAGCCAAAATTGAAAAATTACGTAATACAGATTAGTAGATAGTAAGTAGTATCCCGTTTTTCAAAACTAAACTATTGATAATTTTATTCGTAACTAACTGAAAATTAAATTTTTATACATTTAAAAAGATAGAAAATGTTAACGACTCTAACTGTTTTGATTGCGATTGTTGCATTGTTATTGATGGGTGCTGTTTTAGTTCAAAACCCTAAAGGTGGTGGTATTGATTCTACTTATGGCTCAGGTGCTAACCAAATGTTTGGCGCGGCGCGTTCTGCTGATGCGATTGAAAAAATCACTTGGTACTTAGCTGCTGCTCTTTTCATTCTTTGCATCGCTTCTTACTTCTTTATCTCAAAAGGAGGCGCTACTACTGATATCAAATTGCAATCTCAGTAATTTAAGATATAAAATTATCCGTTTTAAAAGTAGAAAGACGATGGCTCTGTGCCTGTCTTTCTACTTTTTGCGTTTTAATATGGGCTCTATTATGATTTTAAGATGCTTTTACAGATTTTAAAGCGGTACAGCTGCGGTATCATCGTATCGCCCAGTTCCCAGTCTTCGGGGCAAGCAGTGGGCGTAAGCCAATAGTCATAGACCCCCTCAGTATATAATCTCAAAATTATTGATTTTCAAATCAAGCACTTCAAAACAGAATAAACTTAATATTCCGCTCAAAAGCGATTACCTTCATGGCTGATTTCGAATTAATCAGTTAATATCTCAATATGTCTTTTTCTGAATTAGGTTTATCTGCTCCATTATTGGCTTTAATTGCTAAAAATGCCTATATCGAACCGTATCCCATTCAAGTTGCTGCCATCCCTGCGATTTTGTCAGATAAAGATGTCTTAGGCATCGCCCAGACGGGTTCGGGTAAAACGGCGAGCTTTGTTTTACCCATTTTACAACAGTTTCAAGATAAAAAAGCGGCTAAAAATAGATTCATCAAAGCATTGATATTGGTTCCGACGAGAGAATTGGCGGTGCAAGTAGGAGAGGTTTTTAAAACTTTTAGTCAAAATTTACCCCGTCCAGTTAAGTGTTTGGCGGTATTTGGAGGTGTTTCCATCAATCCACAAATGATACAGATGCAGGGGGTAGAAGTGCTGATTGCTACACCGGGGCGATTGTTGGATTTATCCGAAAACAATGCCATGAACCTGTTTGAAATAGATATATTGGTCTTGGATGAAGCGGATAAAATGCTGAATATGGGTTTTAAAGAAGAAATGAGCCGTATTTTTAGATTATTACCCACCAAACGGCAGAATCTTTTGTTTTCTGCAACGCTCGGAAAAGACATTAATACAATTACTGAAATGCTGCTGCATGACCCAGTGAAAATTGAAATTGAGCAGGAAGTTCAGAACTTGGATTTAATTAAACAATTAGCCTATTTCGTTACCGATGAGCGCAAGGGACCATTGTTGCGTTATTTGATTAAAAGCCAAGGGATGAAACAGGTTTTAGTGTTTACTTCATCCGTGCACAAGGCTGATAGCGTGGCGCATAAACTCAAAATAAATGGCATAAAAGCCCTTGCGATGCACAGCGATAAAAGCCAAGGCGCGCGTACGGAGGCTTTAAGATATTTAAAATCGGGTGAGATAAACGTGTTGGTGGCGAC
This sequence comes from Saprospiraceae bacterium, assembly GCA_031381715.1. Classification (GTDB taxonomy): domain Bacteria; phylum Bacteroidota; class Bacteroidia; order Chitinophagales; family Saprospiraceae; genus JAAFJT01. The sequence continues at coordinate 4,286 of JANMYC010001538.1, read as the reverse complement.
TGATTTGGTTTCAAGGGGCATTGATATTCCCACTTTACCGATTGTTATCAATTATGAATTACCGCGTTCGCCAAAGGATTTTATTCATCGAATAGGTCGTACAGGTCGAGCAGGGGTGGAAGGAGAAGCGATTTCTTTTGTTTTAAAAGAAGAAGAACCACATTTTTATGTGATTCAAAAGAAAATGGGTAGGCGAGTAGAGTTAAAAGAAACGGATGAACTTAATTTGAGAGGCTTTTGATTGGTTGTTGGTTGTTGCGAGCGAGGCTAAATTTCCCTTTGTTCACAATAAACAACCTCGCTTCACGAGATTTCGTTTCGCCCAATAACCAATAACCAATAACCAATAACCAATAACCAATAACCAATAAGTTATAGCATAAAATATTATGTGAACCATTTTGACAAATTGTCGTGATAAAATTTCACCCCCTCAGTATTAACCACTACTTTTGACCGCTTTTTGAGCCAAGGGCTGAAATTTTGTCAGTAAAAATGGCTTGGCACATTAAATGATAGTCTTTGAATAGTAAAGGGAAAGTATTTTCAAAATCAATGAGCAATCAACGAAATTTGGAAGTAAAAACCCTGTTTGTCAAATAATCAATTGTTTTACCAAATCAAAAAATTAAAAAGAACTCGACTATGAAGCCGATAAACGACAGAGTAGTAGTGAAACCTGCCTCAGCTGAAGAGAAAACGAAGGGCGGAATCATTATTCCAGACACAGCCAAAGAAAAACCTCAACGTGGCGAGGTTGTAGCCGTTGGACCTGGTAAAGAAGGAAAGGCATTGACCGTTAAAAAAGGCGACATTGTGCTTTATGGTAAGTACTCAGGACAAGAAATGAGCTACGAAGGTGAGGATTTCCTCATCATGCGTGAAGATGACATCTTAGTCATTCTTTAAGTTATAATTGAAAATGGATAGTTGATAATTGAAAAGTTGTGTATATATAATTCATTTATTTTAAATTATTTATAACGATTTTTTATTTATAGTTTCCCATTTTTAATTAAAAATACTGAGGGGGTGTTACCTCCATTTTTAATCAAACATTTTAATTAAAACAAAAAAAATAGCTATAAGATGGCAAAGGAAATAACTTTTAACGCCGATGCAAGGGAACAGCTGAAAAGCGGTATTGATGCTCTCGCTGATGCTGTCAAAGTAACCTTAGGACCTAAAGGTCGCAATGTTGTTATTCAAAAGAGTTTTGGCGCTCCAGTAGTGACTAAAGACGGTGTAACAGTAGCAAAAGAAATAGAATTGAGTGACCCAATCGCAAACATGGGTGCTCAAATGGTAAAAGAAGTAGCTTCAAAAACAGCGGATGCTGCGGGTGATGGTACAACTACTGCCACTGTATTGGCTCAAGCAATGGTTCGTGCTGGTTTGAAAAACGTAGCGGCGGGTGCAAATCCAATGGATTTGAAACGCGGTATCGAGAAAGCAGTTAAGAAAGTTGTTGAAAACTTGAAATTGCAAAGCGAGTTAATCAATAAAGATTTCCAAAAGATTCAACAAGTAGCGGCTATTTCAGCTAATAATGATGAAGAAATCGGTTCATTGATTGCTAATGCTATGGAGCGTGTTTCTACTGATGGTGTTATCACTGTTGAAGAAGCAAAAGGTACGGATACTTACGTAGAGGAAGTTATCGGTATGCAGTTCGATAGAGGTTATTTATCTCCATATTTCATCACTAATGCTGACTCAATGGTAGTGGAGTATGAAAACCCACTTATCCTTATCTATGATAAAAAAATCAGCAACATGCAAGAAATGTTGCCAATTTTGGAAAAATCATTGGGAACAGGTCGTCCATTATTAATCATTGCTGAAGATGTTGATTCTCAAGCTTTGGGCGTATTGGTTGTGAATCGTTTACGTGCTGGTTTGAAAGTGGTGGCTGTTAAAGCACCCGGTTTCGGTGACCGTCGTAAAGCGATGTTGGAAGATATTGCTATCCTAACGGGCGGCACAGTTATCAGCGAGGAGCAAGGTTATAAATTAGAAAATGCTGGTTTAGAACTTTTGGGTAATTGCGAAAAAATCACTGTTGATAAAGACAACACAACTGTGGTGAATGGTAAAGGTTCTGCTGAAGACATCAAAGCACGTATCAATCAGTTGAAAGGTCAAATCGAGACGACCACAAGTGACTATGACCGTGAAAAACTTCAAGAGCGTTTGGCTAAGTTGGCAGGCGGTGTGGCAGTTCTTTATGTAGGTGCATCTACAGAAGTGGAAATGAAAGAGAAGAAAGATAGAGTAGATGATGCTTTACACGCTACACGTGCAGCTATTGAAGAAGGTATTGTTGCAGGTGGTGGTGTGGCATTGGTACGCGCTATCTCTGTTTTGGAAGGCTTCAAAGGCTTAAACGCTGACGAGACAACAGGTGTTGACATCGTTCGTAGAGCTTTGGAATCTCCATTGCGTACCATCTCTGAAAACGCAGGTGTTGAAGGTAGTGTAGTATTGATGAAGGTTAAAAACGGCAAAGGCGCTTATGGCTACAATGCCCGTACTGACAAATACGAAGACCTTAAAGCCGCTGGTGTAATTGACCCAACTAAAGTGACTCGTATCGCTTTAGAAATGGCAGCTTCTATTGCAGCAATGGTATTGACTACTGAATGTGTCATCAATGACAGACCTGAAAAGGATGCAGGTGGTCACTCTCACGCTCCGTCTGGTATGGGCGGCATGGGCGGCATGATGTAATCTAAGAATATTAAAGAGTTTAGATGATAGATTTTATATGATTGGCTTTTATTAGTTTAAAACATCCATTTTTATCAACTCTACTTTTAAAAATATAATTATAAAAAGAACCTTTCCTTCTCATTTTGAGAAATGGAAAGGTTTTTTTTGTTTCATCCATCCATCGGGCTTTACCCGATGCTGACATATTACGCTCTTTCAGAGCTTTTTTTTATGTTGCTTTAAAGCTGTTTCTTTACTTAGATCTCCCAAATCTAATGCTCAAATTCCTCAAATACTGAGGGGGGGTAAGAGTACAGGTAAAATAATAATCGATTGTGTTTTTGTTTCACTCCCTACACTTATCTTTAAATATTCTCAACCAAGTTATACCCTCTGTGGTGTATTTATTGTTTTTATGCCCTTTTTAAGGTATCTCGCCTTGATTAAGTGATTCGCATAACCGTACATTTGTGACTTATTTAAATAAAATTAATACTTATTTTTTAAATTTATTTTAGATTTAAAAACCTGCCCCTTCCTCTTCTTAAAACTACACTATTTTCAAGCATTTTATTGATTTACAATAATAATTCTATATAAAATATTAATGGACAATATTTTATGTATATCATTTTGCGTGTAAATAATACGCATGTTATAATAATTCAATGTTTATAGTACCTTAAAATGGCATGAAATTGGTTTTAATATTGTGATAGCCTCCCGAATTGTAAGCATATAGATTAAGAACATACTCATAACCATTTTATCAAACCAACATATCCCATGAGGTTTATTTACAAGTATTTATGCTTGTTAGCATTCACTTTTATTTTAGGTAGTTTACCTATTATGCTTTCAGCACAAAACAATCTCAAAGTCAATATTAAGGATGCAGCTTCTGTACCCAATAATTTGAATGTATGTGGTGACGCGGATACCGTCACTGTAACAGTGAGTACTGAGGGGTTAGCTTCGGCTATTCGCCAGAACATTCAAGCCAAACTCAATCTTTTTAAAGGTGTAGAATTGGTCAAATTCGTACCGTCTGGTTCATCTCCGGGTGTAGTCATGACGGATTCAAGCGATTTGACAAGTCCAGTGTTCGCACTTCCTGATTTGGCACCTAATTTTGTCTCATCCGTTGATATTCAATACATTATAAGGGTAAATTGTAATTACACGGATACGCTTAGTAAAAATGATCAGCTTGAGGTATTGGATAGATGGGATTTTCTTTATGATTTAGGCGTAACGGTTTTTGGTGTAACAGAAAGTGATTTTTCAACTGAATATCGCGACCCGATTAAAGTGCCATTTTTCACTATGTCAGTGAGCAATAATGCTCCCAGTGGTGCGAGAGTTGGGCAATGTTACCAAAGAACAACCCTCATTAATAATAGTGGATTGGACGGTTTTGTAAAAGGTTTTATTTATACCAACTCTCAGGGACCGGGTGTTTCAGTGAAAAGTATTACTGTGAATGGGATTGTTTTTCCATTTACAAAAAATCCAAGTTTTAATGCAACGGGCGATTCTTTAATTGCCATGATCATACCAGATTCGATATTTAA
>JANMYC010000715.1:0-4524 GCA_031381715.1 Saprospiraceae bacterium | reverse complement strand
AGTTTAGTAAACGCAATAATAATCGCTTTCTTTGAAAGCGATTATTATTGCGTTTACTAAACTCTTAAAATTCGAAAATTCGAGTCTTTAAAATTAAAGTAACTTTATCTACTATGCACCTACCCTCGATCCTGATACCCTCGAAGAGCCGCCACCGAAGCCCCCCCGCACGATATTGCTCTTCGTCACGCTCGAACCGATATTGGACTTTGAATGTAAATTCCCTGAATAATATCCTGCCCTATTGTACCCAAAGCCATTATTGTACGAACCATAAGGGCGAAATGCATAATAAAGTAATAAGCCCGTCCCAAAGCCCGAATGATGTGTTCGGGTGTATGTAGCAGTGGAATCTGAGCGCATATACACCTTTTTTTCTTTCGTATCGCCCCAGTCACCTGATGCACCACTGCTTTGAGCTTCATTTTTATTACATGATGCAAAAGCAGCCGTTATTAAAACCAAACTCACTAATTTTGACTTTTTCATATTTTATTTATTTCGGATTCCAGATTCCAAATTCCAAATTCCAGAAATCAGCATGTAAAAAACGTTTTGTAATAGCTTAGCTATATAGTCGCTTTCGCTCCGTTTAGCCACTGAATACACTGAAATTGACTGATTTTACACTGATTCACACTTACACCTTTTAAAATTCAGTGTAAATCAGTCAATATCTGTAAAATCAGTGGCTAAACGGAGCGAAAGCGACTATTTGACTAAGTAATTACAACGTTTTTATACTGAGGGGTCTGGAATTTGAAATTTAAATTATTTGACAGTTATATAAAATTCGTAATCCTTTTTAAGAGTAACATTTTTCTCATTGCCTTGTTCATCTTTTACGTTAGAGTTCATAGTACCGAGCGCAGGCAAAGTATCTGAATGAATGGTCTCTTTTACCATAACATTGTCTTTCCATATTTTATGAGAAGTGGTCAATAAATCAGTGCTGTCATTCAAGTGGATTGTGGAGACTATCGTTTCAATAGCACCATCTTTAGTGATGTCCTTAGTTTGGACTTTATCGTCGTTGTTGTTTTCGGATTCATTACACGCCATTAGTGTAATAAGGAGGGATAAAACTGACAGTTTGTAAATGTATTTCATTAAAATTTATTTGATGAAGTTTAAATAAAATTAAGTAAAGGCGATAGCCTAAGTAGTTGACAACCAAACTGTCGCCTTTAGACTATCGCCTTCATACCGTTCCCCTTATTTATTCCGATTTCTTATCAAAAAATCTGAATATAAAAAACAGTATAGTTCCTACTATTAAAAACCAGATAAGAGAAGGTAAAACCTTGAAGAAAACTATCACGGCTAAAACGATAAGAGCAACGAAGAATATGCTACCGTTTTTACCCCTCAGTATTTTTTGTATATCGCTTAAAATATTGTTTAACATAGCTTTATAATTTTAAATTTTATTAAATACGTTTTTTCTCGAACATCCTAAAAATAAGAAAAACGATAAAACTCATGGCTACTAACCAGATGATTTTAGGTAAAATTTTGAGAGCAAATATGCCCATCAATGCCACCATACACATAAAGTATATAGAACCGTTTTTACCCCTTAAAATTTGCGTTGCTTGACCTAATAAACTGCTAATCATGGCTTTTTTAATTTTAATTTTAAAAATTTCAGATTCCAAATTTCAGATTCCAAATTTCAGACTTCAGATTTTAGAATAAATAAAAACGTCTTTAATACTGAGGGGTCTGAAATTTGAAATTTGAAATCTGAAATCTATTTTAAATAATTTTTCATATTTTCAACGTCTTTCTGAATTTGACCCGTCAAAAAACGATAGGTTACATCAAAATCGGATTTTGTTTGAGCCACCTTTGAAGTGGACTGTGAAATATCCAATTTCAGTTGTTCCATCTCCTTTTTATGTTGCTCAATTTCATTCAAAAGGCGCTTAATTTGTTCATTCTTTTGCTTAATAACGGCATCAAAATTGTCAATTTGAGCTTGTTTATTGCCTATTTGACTTTGAGCTTGGTTATTAGCTGCTTGTTGAAATTTTGAATCCTCTGCTTTTAAAGCACTTAAATAACCATTGGCAGAGTTGATTAAAGCATCCGAAGATGCGCCCATCGTTTGAGCCATGGCATAAGCACTTTTGTAGCGCGTGGCTTCATCCATAGGCATACTTGCGAGGTTATTCACCGCTTGCCGATATTCAAAATAATCAAATGCAGGCGTATTAACGGCTTCCATCGCTTTAAAAAGCACCTCCATAAATTTTTCATTAACTTTGCCATCGCCGCCCGTAATAATAGGCTGCACGGGTGCTGATACTGAGGGAGTGCTGTTGCCGCTATTATTTTGCCTCACATCCTTTGATGCGGAGGGATTGCTATTAGTGGGTTGTTGTGGTTGATTCGTTACCGGTTGATTCGGGTCTTCAACTACAAATACGCCTTTAAATTTTTTCCAAAGATCACTCATAATTTTCCGTTTGATATTTAAATAATCTAAAAACGGGGGTCATTAGTTCCCCGTTGTGTAAAATTAACGATGAATCTCTTGAAATTTCAGATTAATCATAAATTTTTAAAACTGAATTTTATTTTTACTCAAATTTCTAAAACCAATTAGGCGTTAAAAAATAATTGTCATTTTCTGTCGGGCTTAAAATAGTAGAAAATACGGAGCGTAGCGGAGCATTTTCTACTATTTTAAGAGCCGACTTAAAAAGAAAATGACGGTTATTTTAACCCAACTACAAATATGAAACTCAACGCCATTCACCACATTGCCATTATTTGCTCAGATTACGCCGTTTCTAAAAAGTTTTATACTGAAATATTGGGTTTGACAATCATCAAAGAGACCTTTAGAGTTGAACGGAATTCTTATAAATTAGATTTGGCACTCAATGACCATTACATCATTGAGCTTTTTACATTCCCCAACCCGCCCGCACGCCCTACCCGACCAGAGGCTCTCGGCTTACGGCATTTGGCTTTTGAAGTAGATAATGTGGAGGAATCTATCGCTTTTTTAGAAAAAATCGTCATCCATACTTAGGGGTTACTCTGGTACGATATCACAGTAAAGAAATTCACTTTTTTCAGCGACCCCGATGGCTTGCCCTTGGAGTTTTATGAAAAGTAGGGCGGAGCGCCAGTTCCGCATGAAAAAATTGAAATACTGAGGGGGTAATAATTTTTCAATTGAAATCGACGTTTCAATAAAAACTTAAAAAACATCTGTAAAATGAAAAATTATATAATCCTTATTTGCACTATTTTAAGCCACCCCATCTTTTGTCAAAATGAAAAGCCTTTCGAGTTCAAAGAAATCAAACAAATAGCGTTCTTTTATAAACTCCCTATAGTTGAAGAGGACTACAACAAAGTCGTAACTCTTCCTGAAAACGACTACAATGTAATAGCCGCTACAGTTTATTTTATTGGAACTACTAGAACAAGAATAGAGTATTTAAAAGTCGAAAAAGACACTTTTTTATATGTCTCTTATGATTCTTTAAGCCATCGGATAGTTGAAAAAGGCTATATTTATGCTTCTGAAGAATCTTTTGGCAAGGATACCATAATGAAAGAAACACCCATTACTCATAAAATGAATTTCATCATTATAAATCATACAAAACCATACAAACATGGTTTTTGGACAATCAATAAAGATAATATTTCATTAAAAGGCTACTATTCAAGCAATAAAAAAACGGGTATTTGGATATATGAAAATTTTAAAAAGGAAGATTTTAGAGAGCAATTCTATGATAATGATTCCTTAATTTATGAAAAACAACTCAATTTAGCCATCAGTAAAGATATAGATAGCACTCAAAAATGGCTTATCGGTAAGTGGGATGTAGCCGATAATGTTATTTATAACAACACCGATTTCAATGGTTATGAAAAAAACAGAAGGCAAACTACTGGATTTAGAAGCAATGCTCAAACTAATATTTATAAATACACGAATGGAGATGTGTTAGAATTTTGCCCTAATTCAGTCATTAAAATGTATAGTAAAACTTTTGATAATAAGACGAGAAAATACTCCTTTACTGAACCACAATTAGGCACATGGAAAATCAACTCTGATTTTTTAATAGAGATTCAAACAGCGGATTCCAAAAAAATCATTTATAAGCCTTTGTATATGAAGGATGATAATTTTAGGCTTGAAAAACTGATTATGAATTGATATTTCTGATTCATATTACACGGTTTTCTGAACTGTTCTTTCCTGATTTTTACTTTTTGTAGGCTCATCATTTTTTAGGGAATAAAAGAGTAAAAACACTGCCTTCGTTCTCCTTACTTTTTACAGTGATAGTGCAATTATTGGCTTCCAAAAAGTCTTTAACCATTTGAAGACCTAAGCCTTTTCCATTGAGTGATTGATGGCGCTTTTCGTTGGAGTTAAATAATTGCTGCACTTTTTGTTCGTTCATGCCTACACCATTGTCTCGGAATTCTAAAATATTACCCCCCTCAGTATGAGCAGCATTTATTTCTAATTTTCCAGTGTTGGAC
>JANMYC010000684.1:0-9781 GCA_031381715.1 Saprospiraceae bacterium | reverse complement strand
AGTCCCTTGCGAGATATTGTTGAAAGGCAGTGGTGGGCTTGGATTTTATTGTTCTTTTTGGATGATTTTGCCTATTATTGGCACCACCGACTGAATCACGAAGTCCGCTTTTTTTGGGCAGGTCATGTACCACATCATTCGTCCGTAAAATATAATTATGGAACTGCATTGAGGCAAGGGGTGGGCGAGCGGGTACATAAATTCCTGTTTTGGCTCTGGATTCCCCTGCTCGGTTTTGACCCTATCATGGTTTTTATGATGATGGGTTTGAATCTTATTTACCAGTTTTTCGTCCATACTGACCTTGTTTATAAACTACCGAATTGGTATGAGTTTATCTTTAATACACCCTCACACCACCGCGTACATCATGCATCAAATATCCGTTATTTGGATAGCAATCACGCGGGTGTTTTGATTATTTGGGACAGGCTTTTTGGTACGTTTTCAGAAGAAAAAGATTCCGAAAAGCCTGTTTATGGATTAACCGTCAATATCAATACCTACAATCCGCTCATAGTTGCTACGCATGAGTACAGTGCCATTTTTCAGGACGTTAAGCGCGCTAAAAAATGGTCGGATAAGCTGAAATACATCTTTTATGCGCCGGGTTGGAGCCATGATGGAGAGGATAAAAGAGCTAAAACGCTGCGAAAGCAGATAGAAAGTTAAATTAATTTAAAAAATTATATGCTTCCGTCTCTTTTTAAGCAACGCTTTTAAAAAAATGCTGTCTTCTTTTTATTGCTTAACAATTAAAACTTTTACAGCCATGCAAAAAAACTTTACCCGCCGTGTATCAATGTTTTTCATGATGCTATTTTTTAGCACTACTCTTTTAGCGCAAGAAACAACTACCTCTACAGAAGAAAAAATAATCATTACCATCAAAGGAACTGACGCTAAAGGGGCTAAAATCACCAGAAGCACGATGAAAACTGGAGAGGATGCCAAAAACTTTAATGCCAATGAATACATCAAAGAAAATACTAAAGATTTGATTGACCCTTCAATAATAATAAGAGATAAAGAAGAGAATAAAGAATCTAAAAAAGAGCATAAAAACAAGCATTTTACATATAATTACACCTATAATAACGACAATAATTTTAATGATCACAAAGAGAAAAAGGGGTTTCTGGGCGTGAGCCAAAAGGAAGAAAGTTATGAAAATACTGAGGTTTTTAACCCCGATAACTCGGCGGGGGTGGCTGTTAAAATTACCCGTAATTCAGGAGCTGCCAAAGCTGGTTTGAAAGAGGGCGATGTTCTTTTGCAATTGAATGATGCACCCATAAATAAGTTTCACGACATTTCTGTTTTCATGCGGACGACTAAGCCGAGTGATAAAATACAAGTTAAGTATCTCCGCAATGGTGAAACGCAAGTCGTAACGGCAACCCTCGGGCAACCAGAAGATGCTTGGAGTATCAACAATGAAGAAAAAGAAGCCTGCTTAGGTGTTTATACAACTACTCGTGCGTTGAAAGGTCAACGTGGGGCGGTAATACAGGATTTTACACCCGTTAGCGCGGCTAAAGAAGTGTCTATGCAAGTAGGTGATGCCATTTCTGCCGTCAATGGAATAACTGTAAACAGCCATCAAGAGTTATGGGACGAAATCGCCAAGTACAAACCCAATCAAAAAGTAAGGGTTACGTACACCCGTGATAACAGCGAGCCTTTATTGATAACAGCGACTTTGAAAGCCTGTAAACCAACTGAAGAAAAAATTATCGTTGTTCCAGAAATAAAAGAAGAAACAGAAACCGTAAATGTAAAGCCCGATTTAAGCGAACAGAGGGAGTTAAAGCTTGAAAATTTTAGCACTTTCCCAAATCCAGTTAATGATATGGTGAATATCTCTTTTCAAGGGGAATCAGTACCGACTACTTTATCGCTATATGACCTCAGTGGCAGGGTGCTTTATCAACAAACGCTCAGTGATTTCAGTGGCGATTACAACCAACGCTTTGATTTAAGTGCTTATGCGAAAGGAATAGTAGTAGTACGGGTTTTACAAGGTGAAAAAGTATTTGCTAAGCGGATTGTTATCAATTAAATATACTCAGTATCGATTTTCGGATTGACTGATTTTCAATAAAAAAGCTACTTCAAAACTGAATGTTTGAGGTAGCTTTTTTATTGCGTGTGAATGAGTAGTGAAGCATTTACGGAATGAGGTCTTTATTTTTTATTAAAATGCCAATATAGTATCAATATTTGCCAAAATAGTGGAAATATGATTCATCATTATATGCGTTCTTTGCAGACGATTCACTACATTACAGCAAAAGTCTTTTGATTAAAAAATCATAAACCATAGAATATGCAACGCCACTGTTTAGCTCTCGACTTAAAAAAATCGCCCAAACTCATTGCTGAATACGAGCGATACCATGAAAAAATACCCAAAGCCATCGAAAAAAGTATTCAGGAAGCGGGTATCACGAATCTCGAAATTTATCGGATTGGTACGCGTATGTTCATGATTTTAGAAGCTACTGACGACTTCTCCTTTGAAAAAAAAGGAGCAATGGATGTCTCAAATCCTGATGTACAAGCATGGGAAGAACTCATGTGGCGTTTTCAAAAACCACTCAGAGAAGCGCAAGAAGGTGAAAAATGGTTGCTGATGAAACAAATCTTTCAATTATAGCATTAAACAAGAGTGTTCATACCAAAAAATGAATAAAAAATGCCAAAATAGGTAAGGGTAAGCTGGAGGGAGACACTTACTTTTGGTAAAACTTTGAAATTATGAAAGTCGGTTTATTTATACCGTGTTACGTGGATCAATTTTATCCGAAAGTAGGCATTGCTACCTTGGAGCTTTTGGAAAAATTAGGCTGTGAGGTTCATTTTCCACTCAACCAAACTTGCTGCGGGCAGCCCATGGCAAATTCGGGTTTTGCGTCACTTTCAAAAGGCTGTGATGCCAATTTTATCGATAATTTTGCTGGTTTTGACTATATCGTTTCGCCTTCGGGCAGTTGTGTTTTACACATAAAAGAGCATTTACACAGTGAAAAAGACCCCCGAAAGGCGGATATACTGAGGGGTAGGGTTTTTGAATTAGTGGAGTTTTTAACGGATATTTTAAAAATAGAAAATATAGAATCATCATTCCCACACCGTGTAGGTTTGCATAATAGTTGTCATGGGCAGCGCATGTTGGGCTTGAGTTCAATGTCGGAAAGAGTGGGGGTATCTTTTTCAAAACCTATTTTTTTATTAAAAACGGTAAAAGGGCTTGATTTAGTAGCCTTAGAAAGGTCAGATGAATGTTGTGGTTTTGGGGGAACATTCTGCGTAACGGAAGAAGCCGTTTCAGTAAAAATGGGAAAAGATAGGGTAGCTGACCATTTGGCGCATCAAGTAGAATACATCACAGGCGGCGATATGTCGTGCTTGATGCACATGGAGGGTATTTTAAAAAGACAAAATAGCCCCGTAAAAGTCATTCACATCGCTGAAATATTGAATGCAGGAAAGGTCGTAAGTAGTTTGGCTAAAATAAACACTGCTGTCTTTTAAAGTCGGTTCTGAAAATCATACAAAATACTCCGTTTTATTCCGCATTTTGCATGATTTTCAGCCCGACGATAGCAGTGTTTATTTCTTTACGCCTACTTGCAAACGGTATAAAATTCTTAAAATGTTGTTTCTTTATGGCGTTTTTAAGTAAAAAATCAAGAAATCATGGAAGAACAAGGCAAGTTGATACCTTTTGAGGGCAAATCCATTCGTAAAATTTGGTTCAATGAGGAGTGGTGGTTTTCGGTAGTGGATATTGTGGAAATATTGACGAATAGTTCGCAGCCGTCGCGGTATTGGTCGGATTTGAAAAAGCGGTCAGAAAAGGAAAGCAATCAATCTTTCGCATTTTGCGAAAGATTGAAATTACCTCGACCAGACGGCAAAACTTACCCATCGGATTGTGCCAATACTGAGGGGTTGCTCCGAATCATCATGTCCGTGCCTTCGCCCAATGCAGAACCGTTGAGATTGTGGTTGGCGCAAGTAGGGAAGGAGCGCATTGATGAAGCCGAAAATCCAGAATTGGCTTTTGACCGCGCCCGTGAAATTTATAAAGCCAAAGGTTATCCTGACGATTGGATTGGTTACAGGGAGAAAAGTATTTTAATTCGGAAAGAGTTAACGGACGAGTGGAAAAAGCGGGATGTTTCGCAAAATACCGAATTTTCGATTTTGACGGCTGAAATATCGAAAGCCACTTTTGGCTTAACGCCTGGCGAGCATAAAAATTTAAAAGGCTTGGATAGGCAAAATCTGCGTGACCACATGACCAATTTTGAGCTCATTTTAACGGCTCTGAGCGAAGAAGCAACGCGCCATATTGCGGTCAGGGACGATGCTCAAGGTTTTGAAGAGAATAGGGAAGCGGCAGTGAAAGGCGGCAATATTGCGGGTAAAGCGCGCCGAAATTTGGAAAAAGATTTAGGTGAAAGCGTCGTTTCCAATAAAAACTACCTGAATTTAGGTCAAGAAAACAATAAAGAGTTGCCTTCTGAAAAAGGTGAAGAGGAATAACTTAATATTTAATTTCATTTAAAATGCTCAATCACGCACAAGCTTCCGACATATTCAACGCAGACGAGCCAAGGGTCGATTGGCACGACGAATCGCTGTGGTTCATTCGGCAAAAGCGCGATAAAGCGGCTTGGACGCTGCCAGAGTGGGAAATACTGAGGAGCCTCGCTTCCCAGATTAAAGACCATACTTTAGCAAACATGGATACGCTTTTGGAGCAATTTGAAGCCAATGCTAAAGCCAATGGCATCACGGTACACTGGGCAGCCGATGCTCAAGAGCACAATGATATCGTTTTAAATATCATGAAAAAGCATGGTTTTAAAAAGATGGTCAAGTCGAAATCCATGCTCACGGAGGAGTGTCATCTGAACCCTTATTTAGAGAAAAATGGCATCGAGGTTATTGATACAGACTTGGGCGAGCGCATTGTGCAGTTGAGAGATGAACCGCCAAGCCATATCGTTTTACCTGCTATCCATTTGAAAAAGCAAGATGTTAGTGATACTTTTCACGAGCATTTAAATACTGAAAAAGACAACGCTGACCCCCAATATTTGACGGAAGCTGCTCGTCAGCATCTTCGGGAAAAGTTTATCGCAGCCGATTTAGCAATCACAGGCGTCAACTTCGCGATTGCCGAAACGGGTGGTTTTGTCGTTTGCACCAATGAGGGCAATGCGGATATGGGCGCGCACCTCGCCAAAGTACATGTTGCGTGTATGGGTTTTGAAAAAGTTATTCCAAGAGCGGAACATTTAGGCGTTTTTTTACGCCTCTTAGCAAGGTCTGCGACGGGTCAGCCCATTACCACGTATTCAAGCCATTTTCACAAACCACGAGAAGGGCAGGAAATGCACATTATTATTGTGGACAATGGTCGCTCAACGCAATTAGGGCGTCCCGATTTCCGCAATTCTTTGAAATGTATTCGTTGTGGAGCGTGCATGAATACTTGCCCGGTGTATCGCCGAAGTGGCGGGCATTCTTATCACAGTGCGGTGGCGGGGCCCATTGGTATTATTCTCGCGCCCAATTTGGATATGAAAAAAAATGCGGATTTACCCTTTGCGTCCACTTTATGCGGCAGTTGCACGAATGTCTGTCCCGTAAAGATTGATATTCACGACCAAATTTGGAAATGGCGGCAAGAAGTAGTAAAAGAAGGATACGTTGATTTTAGTAAAAAACAGGGAATTAAATTGATGAATACCGTTTTATCAAGCCCTAAAATATATCGGTTGGCGGGTAAAATTGGGCGTTCTACCATGCGTTTTGCGCCATTTTTAGTGAATAATGGCTTAAATCCATGGTACAAACAGCGTGATATGCCCGAAGCACCAAAGGAGAGTTTTAGGGATTGGTATTTGAAAAATAGGAAATGAAAGAGTTTTTAGTGTTTGGTGTGTAGTTTTTAGACTCTACACTAAATACCAAAAACTAAATACTTATAAAATGAGTAGAGAATTAATTTTAAATAAAATACGTCAAAATCGCCCAAAAGAAAGGGTAGAAATGCCCGAAAATATTACTTTTGAAGCTAATTTTAGTGATAAAATTGAAAAATTCACGGAGATACTGAGGGGTATTGGTGGAACGGTTTTAGCGTTTGAAAATTTCATTGATAATCAAGCTTATGTTAACAATGAGTTTTCGGATGCTGAAACTAGCATTAATCTTGTCCCAGAAATTACCTTTGCTAATACGGATATTTCAATAATCAGCGACCCGCACGATTTAGCGCCCGTGGATGTGGCGATACTGAGGGGTCAGTTTGGTGTGGCGGAAAATGGCTCAATTTGGTTGGATGAGGCTGACTTTGGTGGGCATCGGGTTCTGCCTTTTATCACCCAACACTTGATTATAGTTTTAGATAAAAAAAGGATATTCAATAATATGCACGAAGCATATACTCAATTGGATATTACTAAAACGGGCTTCGGATTGTTCCTTGCTGGACCTTCAAAAACGGCGGATATTGAGCAATCATTGGTGATTGGGGCGCACGGGGCAAGAAGTTTGGTTGTACTTTTAGTGGATTAATCGTTCTAAAATAAAATATAAGAGACTTAGCCCCCCTACCCCCAAAGGGGGAGTTCCACTCGAAAAGTGCAAAAATTGTGCATTTTTGGATATTTTTCATCTTTAGTGAGCAGAACGCTCCCTTTGGGGGTAGGTGGGGAATTTTTAAGTAAAATATAAGAAATCTATTATGGAAGCTGTTATTCAGGCGAAAAACACCCAAGGAACTGGGAAACAAATTTTTTTACAAATCCACCCCGCAGATAATGTGTTGGTTGCTTTGCAAGATTTAAAAGCGGGTACTCCGATTGAATTCAATGGGCTTAAATTCACGCTTAAACAGGATATTGCTGCTAAGCACAAGTTTGCAATTGACCCCCTCAGTATCGGAGACACAGTTAAGATGTACGGCGTTTTAGTAGGAAAAGCGGTATTGCCGATTGAGCAAGGGGGCTTGATTTCAACCCAAAACCTAAAACATGCCGCTGAAAAATTTGGTGGTCGCCAAGTGGATTTCAAGTGGCAAGCACCTGACGTGAGCCGTTGGAAAAAAAGCAGTTTTATGGGTTATCATCGCTCAGATGGGCAGGTGGGCGTGCGGAATTATTGGCTCGTTATTCCTCTAGTTTTTTGTGAAAATAGGGATATTTTAATATTAAAAGATGCCTTTTTAAAAGAATTGGGCTACGCTCAACCCGATATTTATCGCCAAAACTTAGGCGATTTAGTCAGTTTTTATAAAAAAACGGGCAATACTGAGGGGTACGTTTCAGAAAAATCCAAAAAGGAATCCCTTTCCAAAAAGCTCTTTAAAAATGTGGATGGCATCAAGTTTTTGACCCACGAAAGCGGTTGTGGTGAAACACGGGAAGATTCCGCAAACTTGTGCGCACTTTTAGCGGGCTATTGCGTCAATCCCAATGTAGCAGGTGTGACAGTGTTAAGTTTGGGCTGTCAACACGCTCAAATTGACCTTTTAAAAGCTAAAATTGCAGAAAAAGACCCTAATTTCGATAAACCTATCCACTTTTTTGAACGCCAAAAATGGGATTCAGAATGGTCAATGTTGAGTGAAGCTACGCGCCAAACTTTCAACGGTCTGGTTGAAATCAATAAATTAAAACGTAAAAAGACCCTCCTCAGTAAATTGAGCATTGGGGTGAAATGTGGCGGTTCTGATGGCTTTTCAGGCATTTCTGCTAACCCTGCCGTAGGTCATGCGGCTGATTTGGTGGCTGCGCTGGGTGGCAAAGTTTTAATGGCAGAATTTCCAGAACTCTGTGGCGTGGAGCAAGAGTTGATTAACCGTTGCGTGGATGATAAAACGGCAACAAATTTCTCCTACTTAATGACGGAATATGAACGCCGTGTAGAAGCGATTGGGGCAAATTTTGATATGAATCCGAGCCCCGGCAATATAAAAGATGGCTTGATTACAGACGCTATAAAGTCAGCGGGTGCTGCCAAAAAAGGGGGCACTTCGCCCGTAGTGGAAGCTTTGGGATATGGTGGATATGCTACAAAATCAGGCGGTTTGACGCTCGTGTGTACGCCCGGAAGCGATGTGCAAGCGACAACGGGCATGGGTGGAGCAGGTGCGACTATCCAGCTTTTTACCACAGGTTTGGGTACTGCTACGGGTAACCCAATTACGCCTATGGTGAAACTTTCGACGAATAATATCCTTGCTGAACGCATTAGTGATATTATTGATGTCAACTGTGGCGGTATTATCACTGGTGAAAAAACCGTGGAAGAAATGGGTGAAGAGATTTTAGAATATGTCATTGACCTTGCCAGTGGTAAATACGATACAAAAGCCATGATTTTGGGGCAAGATGACTTCATTTTTTGGAAACAGGGTGTTTCACTTTAGTCTAAAACCAGCTTTATATGTTTAGTTTAAAAAATAAAAAAGCAGTTATTACAGGTGGTGGTAGTGGTATCGGACAAGCGATTGCCGTGCTATTTGCTAAGCAAGGTGCCAATGTTCATGTCATAGAATTAAACGAAGATTCGGGTTTTAATACTAAAAATAGGATAAATACTGAGGGGGGCATTTGTACCATTCATCCTTGTAATGTTACTGACCAATCAGCTATTTTTGCTATTTTTGAAAAAATTGGGCAGCTGGATATTTTAGTCAACAACGCGGGTATCGCGCACGTTGGCAACGTCGAAAATACCGCAGAAGCCGATTTTGAGCGCATTATTTCAGTCAATATTAAAGGTGTTTATAATTGCCTTAAAGCGGCTATTCCATTATTGAAACAAAATGGCGGCGGCGTTATATTGAATATGGCGAGCATTGCGGCACTGGTGGGAATACCCGATAGATTCGCTTATTCGATGTCGAAAGGAGCCGCTTTAGCCATGACGTTATCGGTGGCAAAGGATTATTTAAAAGACAATATTCGATGCAATTCCATTTCACCCGCTCGGATTCACACGCCGTTTGTAGATGGCTTTTTAGAAAAAAACTATCCCGATAATAAGGCTGAAATGTTTGAAAAATTGTCTAAAACGCAGCCGATTGGGCGCATGGGTACGCCCGATGAGGTGGCGTCTTTGGCTTTGTATTTATGCAGCGATGAAGCAGGTTTTATTACGGGCTGCGATTACCCTTTGGATGGCGGATTTGTGAAATTAAACAATTAAAAATCAACTGATTATACAATGAAATTATTTAAATTTATTGAAAGGGGAAAAGCCAAATGTGGCGTTGAACTCGGTGGAAAGAACTACAGTGTTGCTAAATATTTTAAAGATTACGATGAAAAATTTTTCGAAACGGATGGTTTGACGCGCTTAAAAGAAATTGTGCAAAGTGGTAATGCGACACCGCTTCTTTCAAAAAAAATTAATTATGCAGCACCCGTGGCACGTCCTTCAAAAATTGTGTGCATTGGTTTGAATTATGCCAAACACGCTGCTGAATCGGGCATGGCAATACCGCCTGAACCCGTTGTGTTTTTTAAATCAACCACGGCTTTATGCGGACCTAATGATGATGTAATTATCCCCCGCAATTCGGTAAAAACGGATTGGGAGGTTGAGTTAGCAGTGATTATTGGTAAAAAAGCGAGTTATATTGAGGAATCTGAAGCCATGGATTATGTAGCGGGCTATGCTTTGCACAACGATTATTCGGAGCGTGAATTTCAATTAGAGCGCAGTGGGCAATGGGTAAAAGGTAAAAGTAACG
>JANMYC010000651.1:0-3459 GCA_031381715.1 Saprospiraceae bacterium | reverse complement strand
GCATTGGTTTTAGAACCATCTATAGTTTTAGATACTATTTTACCGTTATTCTCGTAATTCAAACTTTTGCCCCAACCTGTAATATTCTTACTATAATTTAAAGCACCAAAAGTACCATTTTTAGCTTTTTTTAATACAATATTGACAACCCCTGCAATGGCATCAGACCCATATTGAGCGGCTGCACCATCTCTTAGTACTTCAATTCGTTCAATCGCTGAGGCGGGAATTGCATTTAGATCGGTACTTACATTGCCCCTGCCTTTAGTGCCAAAAACATTTATGATGGAAGAATTAATATACTGTTTTCCATTAATAAGATATAAAACTTGGTCGGGGCCTAATCCTCTCAGTGATACAGGGTCAACGTGGTCAGCAAGGTCAGCTCCAGATTGTTTATTGGCATTGAAGGAAGGAGCAAAATAGTGTAATATTTGACTCAGCTCAATGTATCCTGATTCATTCACAACGTCTTTAATCGGAATTATATCCACCGCCACGTATGTTTCTCCTTTTGTTCGTGTTTGGTCACGGCTACCAATTACCACCACACTTTCAGTCTCATTGGATGAAAAGCTACGTAATCCGATTTCTACTCTGGCGTTTCCTTTAATATTCACTTCTTTTTTAGAATAGCCGCTAAAACTAAATACTAAAATATCCGCTTTTTCGGGTATGATGATTCTATAGTTGCCGGAAGGGTCACTTGTTACTGTTCGGACTGTATTTTTAGCATAAATCAATACACCACTGAGGGGTGTATTTTTTTCAACATCAAATACATAGCCTTCAATAATTTTTTGACCTGACATTCTGAAATGGCAGATGGATGTAAGCAGAAAAATGTATAAAATATAGTTATGTTTCATTATGTGATTTATACTTTATGTGTTCATTGCTGCTACCTCTCGAGCGCATATTGCGCCATCATGCTTTGCATGATAGTATCTTCATTTATTTGATGATACTTCGTAAGAGATTTCAACTATAATTTACCATATTTTGACTCTTTTATTGGGTGGTATCCACATCTTATTGTGTGGTTTTACCGAAAACGCTTCATAAAATTCAGGAATATTTGATAGCACGCCATTAACACGCCATTTTGTGGGTGAATGATTATCAGAAATGACTTGCCGTGTCAACCTTTCTTTGGTAGTGATATTCATCCAACCTAAAGCATAGCCCATAAAAAATCTTTGTAAAGGCGTATATCCAGCTATTTTTTTACCAAGTTTGTACTGTTCGGTTTTTTTAAAAGCTTTTAACGCTAAAGTAATACCGCCTAAATCGGCAATATTTTCATCTAAGGTAGCAGCACCATTGCAGTGAATAGAATCTATAGCAATATATTTGTTGTATTGCTGTATCAGCGGTTGTACCCTTTCCGTGTATTTTATGGAGTCTTCTGAACGCCACCATCTATGTAAGTTTCCGTTGAGGTCGTATTCCTTCCCTTCCATATCGAAACCGTGCGTCATTTCATGCCCAATAGTTGAACCTGCGATGCAGCCATAAGCTACGGCATCATCTATTTGGTCGTCAGAAAAGCCCGGGATAGATAGGATGGATGCCGAAATCACGATTTCATTATTGGCAACGCTATAGTATGCGCTATACTCTTGAGGTGTAATATTCCATTCGAAACGATCAACAGGTTTTGTAAGTTTAGCCATTGATCTTTTGAACCACCATTGTTTAGCCGAAAGTATATTTTGAGCGAAACTCTCTCTGCTGATATTCATTCCGTCAAATTCTTTCCATCTATCAGGATATCCTACCTTTTTTTTC
The DNA here is from genome assembly GCA_031381715.1 of Saprospiraceae bacterium. Classification (GTDB taxonomy): domain Bacteria; phylum Bacteroidota; class Bacteroidia; order Chitinophagales; family Saprospiraceae; genus JAAFJT01. Next base: position 1,668 of record JANMYC010000651.1, on the reverse strand, counting down.
ATGGCTTTTAGTTTCCTTAAAGCCTCTATTTTAGTAGGAGCGCTCATCCAATCGGCTTCCATGATGGTCTCATTAAAAGCTTCTTTTACACCGTCAACCATCGCTGAATACCTTTTTTTCGTTTTTTCAGGAAAAACATCTTTCACTATCAAATGCCCAATGCCTTCACCCAATAATCGCTCTTCTTCAGTAAGTAGGAATTTCCATCTCGCTTTGGCTTGCTTTCTGCCTTCAAGAACGCCGCCGTAAAACTGAAATTGATTAATTCCAAATTTTTTAGGAAGGTAAACGGAATAAGTATTGATGAGCCAAAATTTGAGATAGCATTTCCAATCTTCTAAAGGAAAAATCTGTATGCCTTCATTGATTTGCTTTAAAAAGCCAATATCATCTACCAAAATAGAGTCAACGGGCAAGCCCATATTTTTGAACATAATCTTCCAAGGTACTGAGGGGGTCTGCTTCTCAAGTTTCCCTATCGAATATTTATTATAACTGTTCTGAATATTTTGTAAGTCCTCAAGGTTTAAATGCTTTTTTGCGAGGAAAGTCTCTATTTTCAGTATGGAACTCGCATGAATCTGGGCGGTACGCTCCGATTCTCCAATATTCATAAAAGCTCTTTTGATATATTGAACATACTCCCAGCGAATTTTCATATTTGATTTGCTATCATTGATATAATATTCTCTATCAAATAAACCCAATCCACCCTGTTCTAAATAAAAAGCATATTTATCACTATATTTTTTATCTTGATATACATAAGCGTGAAACAACGATTTTATTTCATAAGAGTAGAGTTCTCCTGAAACTGCGAATAGTTCTTCAACATTTTTAACGCTGGATATTTTCTTGATAAAAGGTAAAATAGGATTAACACCTTGTGTTTCTATATTTATTGTGTCCATACCAGTAGCCCACAAATCACCGATTTTTTGCTCCAAAGTACCAATCGAAGCGGGCTGCAAAGATGCATTGCGGCAAATATTGATGGTATTTTGAAATATTTCTTCAGATGCAAGAGCCTCTATTCCCCATTGACTTTCACTTGGAGGCATCGGAAAAGCTTTGAACCAGCCATTATTTGCCCAATCAAAAAAATTATCAGCAGGATTGATAACTGAATCTACCTTATTGGCTACAACGTCCATCAGTGCTGAATCCGCGTCACCCGAGTCAGCCAATCGACGATTGCATCCTCCTAAAACTATGAGGAATAAAATAAGTAGTTCAATCCAACCTCTCATCAATCTAATATTCTGCTTATTACTAAGATGTTATTTCTTAATTAGTGTACAAAATGCATAATTTCAGTGCACTTGTTAAAAGTAGGCGTAGCTAAATAATCGACATTTTCTCCTTTGAATCGGTTTTTAAAATTGTATAAAATACGGAGCGAAACTTAGAATTTTAACAATTTTAAAAACCGATTCAAAGGAGAAAATGTCAGTTATTTTAGACCAACCATTTATAAGTGCAAATACCATGCAAAACATACTGTAAAAGGTATTTTTTACATGATATTTTTTTTAAAACTGTTTTAATGAAATTAAAGGAAAGTGACTATTTTCGTTTTTTTTGGATATTAAACCTATTAAAAAGAGTTTTTATAGTTGATTGAGAGTTTTAATAGTTAAATTTTAGTAAAAAAGCCGTTTTGAAGAT
>JANMYC010000620.1:0-3280 GCA_031381715.1 Saprospiraceae bacterium | reverse complement strand
TTAAGGGATAAAGTAAAAAATAAACTACCCAACTAAGTTCTTCTATTTCCCTTACTCTACGTTAAATTGTTTTTAAATAATTCATTATTTCTCAATCAATTTGCCTTGATTAAGAAAAATATAAGAACCAATTTGGGTAGTTTATTTTTTACTTTATCCCTAATTATTGGTTATTGGTCATTTAAAAGTCACAAACCAATAACCAATAATTACTAACCAACAACCATCAATATCTTCTGCCATATGCATAACCTCTCCCGTGGTCATGTTTACGCTTATGTTTTTTATATCTATGGTCATGTCTTTGACAGCAATCGTCGCCGCAGTAATATTCTCTTTCACGGAACATCCAATACCCCTCTACCCACACGTCGCGGCGGTAATAATTATCCCAAACCCATCTGCCTTCTACCCAAACATGATCGGGACTTGGACAAGGCGGGCGGCTCGGCGCGTAACGAGGACCACCGATGCGTACCTCTATTCTCTGGGCTGATGCATCGTAGCTTATTAAAAAAGCGACCAAAAGCAATAGACAGCACGTAAAATTTCTAACATTCATTTGCTTCAATTTTTAATTAAAAAATCCTGTTTTTTATTACCAACGAAGTTAGATGTAAGTATTCCTCTCTTTGGTTAAGGATATTTTAAATGCTCGAACTAAGGCTGTTAAAGTCCGTTAAAAAAACATTTTAACATATCTTTCTCTTAACGTTTTATTAGATTCACTGCGAATTTGGCTGATTTTTATAAAATCTGCTTAATTTTGTACCCCCTCAGTATTTTATGATTTAAAAGCAAATTTGTCATTATTTAGCTACTCAGTCGCTTACGCTCCGTTTAGCCACTGATTACGCTGAGACCGACTGATTTTACACTGATTTTCAAAAAAATTGCGTGTAAATTAGCGTAAAATCTGTCAACTTCTGTAAAATCAGTGGCTAAACGGAGCGTAAGCGACTATCTTGCTAACTTTTTATAAATATTTTATGTTAAATTATATTAAAAATCTGTTTCAAAAACCAACAGTAGAACCCGACACCATGAAATTTTTAATAGCCGGATTAGGAAATATTGGCAGCGAATACGAAAACACCCGCCACAATGTAGGATTCGAAGTCATGGACGAATTAGCCAAGGAATTTGGAGTCACTTTCAAGTTTGATAATCAAGCTTTTATGGCTGAATTTAAGCATAAAGGGCGCACCTTTGTCCTCATAAAGCCCACAACTTATATGAATCTTAGTGGAAAAGCTGTCCGTTATTGGCTCACTAAGCAGAATATTCCGAAGGAAAATCTACTGGTGGTATTGGATGATTTGGCACTACCTTTTGGTAAACAACGCCTTCGCCCAAGTGGAAATAATGGCGGGCACAACGGCTTAAAACACATTGACGAGACATTGGGCGACAATAATTATGCTCGCCTCCGTATCGGCATCGGCAATGAATTTGGCAAAGGAAAACAAGTGGATTATGTACTCGGTAAATGGACTAAAAAGGAAGCCGAAGAAATTCCTTTTATATTGCAATATGCTGCTGAAACGGTGAAAGCATTCGGAACAATTGGCGTTCAATTTACAATGAATCAGTATAATAAAAAGTAAAATTTCTATAAAATACTGACTTGTCTCCCCCGAGTACTCGGGGTCGGTGAGGGGGTACACTAATGTAACTCGAAATACAAAACAACGTAAAATAAAGCATGAAAAAAGAAAACTTTATTGTTCACCCATACTATGAAGGCGGTAATGCAGCCATGGAAAAACGCATAGTCGAAAGTTTGAAATACCCTGAAAATGCTTTAATTCATCATGTTGAGGGCACCGTTTCTTTAAAATACAATATTGACAACAAAGGACATGTTATTGCGGCAAAAATCATTGCGGGCATCGGTCATGGTTGTGATGAAGAAGCCATTCGATTGGTAAAACTATTGAAATTCATAGTACCCCGACAACCGAAAGGCTTAAAAGTCATTTTTAATAAAGAAATCCACATCCATTTTCGATTGCCAAAAGTTGCTCCTCAGCCCATAAAACCAATAGAAGAAACGCCAGTGACACCCTTCACCGACCCCGAGTACTCGGGGGAGACAGGTCAGTATTTTTATAGTTATAAAGCTGCAACAGTAAAAAAAGATAAAACACCTATTGAAAAGCCCCAAAATAGCTTTAAAATGGTAATTACGTTTTAAGAAGAGTAAAATTATTATTCTCCAAACCCAATTGTCAATATTTTCTATTGATAATATTGACAATTTAAAATTAATCATTATCTTTGCATCAGATTTTTACTCTTGGGGAAAGAGGAGGTGTTGACACATCTCCTCTTTTTCGTTTTAAAATGTTAAAATGATTGAAAATAAAATAGAAGAATTGCTCCTTGAAAAATTTCAAGAAGCTGAATTTCAAGACTGTTTTTTAATAGAAATCAGTATGACTTCTCAAAGAACAATTGAAATTATATTGGATGCGGATGGCAGTTTGACGCTTGAAAAATGCCAACGAATCAGCCGTCACGTCGAAAATTGGCTGGATACTGAGGGGGTCACCAATGGCGTCATTGCTGATGATTATACACTCGAGGTTTCATCTCCAGGTGTATCTCGCCCATTGATGTACCCGCGCCAATACGTAAAACACATTGGTAGAACTTTAGAGATTACCTTGAAAAATGATGCACCCGTTATTGAGATCCCAAGCAGTCAGTCAGAGCCCACAAAGTTGGAAGGAAAGTTACAATCCGCTGATAATCAAGGCATTACGATCGAATACGAAGAGGTGCGTAAAGAAGGAAAAAAGAAAATAAAAGAGAACATTGTACAAGTAATACCGTTTGAGAAAATAAATAAAGCATTCGTAAAAATATCCTTTAAATAATTATTGGTTGTTGATTATTAGTTATTAGTTATTTTAAAATAATCAATAACTGATAGCCAATAATCAATAACAATAAATCATTAAGAATCATGATGAATTTAGTTGATTCGTTTTCGGATTTTAAAGCGGGTAAAAATATTGACCGTGCTGCGCTCCTGCGCGTCCTTGAAGACGTATTCCGTACCCTGATAAAAAAGAAATATGGTACTGACGAAAACTTCGATGTTATCGTCAACGCCACTCGTGGTGATTTGGAATTATGGCGTGTGCGTTCAGTCGTACCCGATGGTGAGGTCACTGACGAACGTGCTCAAATATCCGTGTCAGAAGCCAAACTCATTGACGAGGATTATGACATAGATGATGAATGTTATGAGCAATTAGGCTTAGAGGAGTTT
>JANMYC010000609.1:0-1786 GCA_031381715.1 Saprospiraceae bacterium | reverse complement strand
AATATCTCGACACGTATCACAGCTATTCAACTTACGCCCTTCCACCAAATTCTGCTCAACAAAACGCCAATCGTAATCACTGCCCACTCCTTTTAATACAATACCTTCAAAATTATCTTTCGTTTTAATGATGCCCTCTTTGGTTGAATAAGATTGCACAGGGGTAACTAACTAATTACCCTTTTTAGTTTCACCCCGTTCATCTATGTTTTCAAAACCGTTTAATTTCTTTAAATTAGGTAAAAACGGCGGTAAAGAGGAAATTGGGGCAGGTTCAAAACTCGTAGTTTGTTGCGTAGAAGTAAGGTGAATATGCCCCCAAAAGCCAAACATTTTATCACTTATTTCGGATTTAAAGCCCTTAATGAGTGAAACTGCGATAATCATGACAGCTATGCTCAATGCCACCGCAGTAATCGCAATCCGAATGATTAAGCGAGCAAACGATTTCTGACCGCTCGCGGCTACTCTTTTAGCTATGAAAAATGAAAAATCCAATATCTTATCCAGTTTTGACTGCAAATAAAGCGTATTTCACTTGGATTTTTTAATAAAAATGAAAAAATACTGAGGGGGTATCTTTTAAACTCTATTTACGTAAATGTACGTGCAAAATGCTTTTTATTTAATCCTAAATTTCAAGTTTGAGAAATGAACAATAAAATTTGGCAAAATTCTGATGATAGTTCAGATAAAATTATTGCAGTATATAACGATATTATTTACAACGGTAATCCTAAACAAGAGGAAATTGATAATGCTATTTTAAGTTTAAAATCAAATGAGCAATCGGCAGTGCTTTTTAGCATACCGATTTCTTACGTTAAATCCGTTGAGATGAATGAAAAAAAGAATTACATTGAAATTATTTTCGGAAAGGATTCTAATCAACACTTAAAAGTTTTAAATCCAGAAATAAAAGATGAAATATTCAATTATTTTAAAGATAATTTACCAAATGCCGTTTATAAATTGAAAAAAGAAAATTCTTTTAAAGCTACAGCGGGTTTAATGGTTGCCATCGTATTTTATTTGTGGACTTTGTCAGTTGCCTCAGATATTTAGAAAGGGTTTGAATTTGAAATTCACGGAAACAAAGCAGGAATAGCCACTATCGTTTTAATCATAGCCCAATTAGGCACAACAAAAGTAAGTATAATTTTTGGGAGTGTCTTTCTCGTAGTTTGCCTCGTGATTTTTAAAAAAGAATCTAAACCTGCTAATATTCATACTATTTCGATTTTGAGATAGTTTACCAAATTTAAACTTTTACAGGAAAACCCTACCACAACATCACTTCAATCTTTTTTATTTCCTTAAAAACCGTACTTTTACACCTCAAAATTTGAATAAATAGATAGATTATGAATTTTATAGAAGAATTAAGATGGCGGGGTATGCTCCATGATATGACTCCGGGGCTTGAAGAAGCACTTACAGAAGGCTCAAAAGTGGGTTATATTGGTTTTGACCCCACGGCACCGAGTTTGACGATTGGCAATTATGTGCAATTGATGATTTTGAAGTTTTGGCAAATGAGTGGTCATCAACCCATCGTTTTAATGGGCGGTGCAACTGGGCGTATCGGCGACCCATCGGGCAAAGACAAAGAGCGCGAACTCAAAACGGGTGAATTGGATAAAAACTTAGAGTTTCAAAAACAGCAATTTTTGAAGTTTTTGGACTTTGAAAACGGTGAAAACAAGGCAATTTTAGTCAATAATTACGATTTTTATAAAAACATGAACGTTCTGGATTTCCTACGCGATGTTGGAAAGACGGCGAA
>JANMYC010001523.1:0-1943 GCA_031381715.1 Saprospiraceae bacterium | reverse complement strand
ATGCAAGAGGGAATGTATTTTGTAAAGGGCATTGACCGAATTCCGTTGGCAAGTTTGTTTGAAAAATTCTACACACCGCACCTTTTAAGCCGTATTTTATCGGGTGAAAAATTTGCTCCAGTTGATATAAAAATTGAAGATTTAAAGGCAGTCCCGACGGTAAAAATCATCATCGAAAATAAGCAGCGCAACTTGACCGTGAGCGATGATACTCCAAGTTATGATGTTGATAATCAACAATTTACGTTAAAAATACAAGCCGATTGCCCCAATGATGTGGTGAGCGAAATTCAGCTATTTCAAAATGGGAAACTCGTTGGTTCTACCCGCAATTTAATCGTTGAAGATGACAAACCTCTAAGCGAAAAAACGATGCTCAAAACATTCAATATTGTTTTGAATAATGGTGAAAATCGCTTCAAAGCCATTGCACTAAATAGCCAAAGAACGGAGTCTCAACCTGATGAAATTATCCTAAATTTCAAGGCTGCTAAGGCTCAAAATGCCTCAAATACTGAGGGGGGTATTCAGTTGCATTTGGTCGTTATTGGCATTAATAAATACAAAAATCCGAAGTACAATTTGAACTACGCCACAGCCGATGCCGCGAGCTTTAAAGCTGCCATTGAAAAAGGTGGGACGGGTATTTTTAGCAAAACTAATGTCGTTTTTATTGGCGATGACAAAGCGACAAAAGATGGTATTTCAGCCGAATTAGAAAAGATAAAAACCACTGCAAAACCACAAGATGTTTTCATTTTTTACTACGCGGGTCACGGTGTTCTAAATCAAAAAAAGGAATTCTTTTTAGTGCCACATGATGTTACTCAACTCTACGGACAAGATGATGCACTGGCGCAAAAAGGATTGAGTGCCAATGAGTTACAACAATTTTCAAAAGATATAAAAGCCCAAAAACAGCTATTTATTCTCGATGCTTGTCAATCGGCAGGGGCAATTGAACAAATTGTTGCGGCGCGTGGTGCGGCGGAAGAAAAAGCGATTTCACAACTCGCTCGCGCTACGGGTACACATTGGCTCACGGCTTCGGGTAGTGAACAATTTGCATCTGAATTTACACAATTGGGGCATGGTACTTTTACTTATGTTTTACTCGAAGCGTTGGGCGGTAAGGCGGATAAAGGCGGTGATAAAAAAATTACTGTGAAAGAACTTGATGCCTATTTGCAAGAGCAAGTGCCCGAACTCACGGCGAAGTATAAAGGTACCCCTCAGTATCCAGCGAGTTATGGGTTTGGGAATGACTTTCCGATTGGTGTAGTAAAAAACTAATAATCAATGATTTATGAAATTCAAGCTCTTATTTTTCATCGTTTTAATGCTGTTTTTTTCTAAAAAAATTCAAGCGCAACATTGCCCATTTGATGGTACAAGTATCGTGCTTATCAAGGTTTCAAATGAAACGAGTAAAACGGATTTTGTACTAAAAGAAGTGAATAACCCGAAGGCCGATTCATGCACGTATGCCGAAGGTTTATTAAAAAAATCTTTTCAGCCCATAGATAGCTTTTACGCCGAAAATCAGTGGATTAATACGTATGAAAAGCGGTATGAAATGCAAAAAATCAAATCAAAAGGCGGTTTTTATGTCAAATTAAACCAAGCCACCGCTGATTGTATGCTCAAAAATGGCAATAATTACACCTATATAAAACGCCATTTTATCATCACTTTTAAAAATAAAAAAACGAATAAAATAGAGCGAATAGACGTACCTGACAGCAAAATTTATAGAATGTGTACCGCTTCAGGCAGTTGGGATAGGTTTGAAGCAATCGAAATTCAATAGTAAAAATAAAATAAAAAATGAAAAAAATAACATCAATATTAACCTTAATGGCAATCGCTTTTTGCGGTTTTGCCCAAAATATAATTGTTGAGAATAAAACAAGTAATCACCCCGATGGTCAGGAGTTTATTTT
>JANMYC010000590.1:0-1677 GCA_031381715.1 Saprospiraceae bacterium | reverse complement strand
GGTTTATCATATCCACCGCTCAAATAAATACTTGATAACCAAATAGTTATGTACAAAGGCGCATTCACATAAAGGAAAGTGGGGAGGATATAATTCTCATTTTTAAAATAGTAACTCGACCAAAAACTTTTTAAAAAATATAAACCAATGAATATCAAGACAGCATCCACTATCAATAAATTCACCTTTTTGAACACGCCCGACAATAAGGTCAAACCCGCCCTAAACCACACGGCTATTTGCATCAACGCAATGAACAAAACCGCTTTTTGTCCCTGAAAATGTTTTTTGGCGAATATCATCATCGCCCCGTAAAAAACCCGTACATAATTGATACTACCCTTTTTTGTGGATTCACCTTTGTAGTGTATGATGGTTGTATCAGCCAAATAAAAATTCTTGAAACCGGCTTTTATAATACGATAAGACAAATCAATATCCTCACCGTACATAAAAAAGGCTTCATCGAGCAAGCCAATTTTATCTAAAACCGACCTTCGTAAAAGCATAAATGAACCCACCAAGACCTCACATTCATGTGTTACATCCTTACTCAAATGCCCCAAATAATACCAATTAAAAAGGGGCGAATGCGGAAAAAGTGCCGATAAGCCGAATGACTTACAAAAAGCCACCCACGGTGACGGAAAACCCCGCTTCGATTCGGGCAGAAAAATACCACTGCCATCAATCGTTTTCACCCCCAATCCACCCCCCTCTCCCTCCGAAGGAGTCCCTGTGGGAAAGGAGTCCTTGCGGACAGTATGAGCATCCATAAATGCCACACACTTCTGAAAAGTATCCTCTGAAACGACCGTATCAGGGTTCAGTAGCAGTACATACTCCCCCTTTGATTGCAGAATAGCCTGATTATTAGCTTTTGAAAAACCGACATTTTCTTTGTTGAGAATCAACTGCACTTCGGGAAATTTTTCTTGCAGCATTTCAATCGAACCATCCTTTGAGTTATTATCCACTACCCACACCTCCACAAGCATATCCGCCGCCGCTCGGCGCACCGACAGCAACGCCTGCTCCAAAAAATATTTCACATTATAATTGACAATAATGACGGACAGTTTCATACAGCAAAAATAAAAATAAAAGCGACCTCTTAGTACAGAAGTCGCTTTTATTAGTTGTCAGTTTGTTAGTAGTTAGTTGTTCAGTGGTCTGATAACTGACTACTGAACAACTGACAACTACTACATTTATTCAAAAATTTCTTTTACTTTTATTTTAAAACCGACAAGTACTTTCGATTCAAATTCATCCTCTAAACCCCAAACCCCTATTCTCACTAACTCATTTTCAAGATTTTCGTATTGTGCAATCTGCTGTTTTTCAGGATGAATAAGCCAATATTCACGCACGCCGGAAGTTTCATACACATACTTTTTATAACTTAATTCCTTTTGAGAATTACCCGGAGAAGCTATTTCAATAACAAAATCAGGTGCCCCATCTACTTGCTTTTTAATTATATCTAATCGTTCTTTTGAAATAAAAAGAAGGTCAGGTTGCAATGTATCATTCTTTGAAAAAATGGTATCCATTGGGGCTGCCAATAGTTTACCTATTTGATTTTTAAGGATAAAACTTCCTAAGAGAATAGAAAGTTTCATTGAAATAAGTTGATGAAGTCCAGATGGTGTGGGCATAAAAATGATTTTTCCG
>JANMYC010000576.1:0-2487 GCA_031381715.1 Saprospiraceae bacterium | reverse complement strand
ATTACACCAATCCACGTGTTGACAATTTTAACTAATTTCACGAATAAATTGCCCTTAAGGGCAATTTTAGTGTCATTCGCAATAATTCTGTCAACATCTAAATTCGTGCAATTAGTGTAATCCTATGAATTCGTGGCTTATTAACTTTTATGTATGGTTTCAAAAAATCAAACAAGGAATGGTGATTAAAGTTTTAATACGCCATCTAATTTTCATTTTAACGTATCGAATATGAGTGCATTTTGCACCATCACGCTCTGCATGACTGAGGAACCTCTACACTTTATAAAAAAAAATTGATTTTTCATTTTTACCAAAAAAAAGTTTTAATTTTGGAACGAAAGTCTTTTTTAACAAATTAAAACTAAACAACATGGTAACTATGAATTGGCTTTTGGATAAATATGGTGAAAGCCACCAAAATGCAACCAATAAACTGATACATTGGGTGTGTGTACCGAGCATCGTTTTTTCACTTTTTGCAGTTTTGTACGCTATCCCCTTCCCCGTTGAGCGCAGCCTTTTCACCAATTGGGCATTTGTGCTGTACGCTGCCAGCTTGATTTATTACACTCGCTTGTCGCTAACTATCACATTGGGTATGCTCCTTGTGTGCGGTGCAATGCTTTTGGGTGTTGATGCTATTTATATTGGTACTGGTAAAAATGCCACTTCTTTGGGGTATATCGCCTTAGGCATATTCGTGGTGGCATGGATAGGTCAATTTATTGGTCATAAAATAGAGGGCAAAAAACCTTCTTTTTTAGAAGATATTCAATTTTTAATGGTGGGTCCTGCTTGGTTATTGTCTTTTATTTATAAAAAAATTGGGGTAAAGTATTAATATTGGTTCTTTTTAAAAATAGAAAATCCGTACCTCTTGAAATTCAAGCGGGCACGGATTTTTTATTTTAAAAACTTATATTTTACTTTTTAGCTGCGTAATCCAATATCATGTGGCAGAACGACCGCACGCCCAACGTAAAACCCGATTCATCAATAAAAAAATCAGGTGTGTGATGCGGTGCTACTTCTATCGCCGCCTTATCTTTTGCCATCCCCCCTAAAAAGAAGAAAAAACCAGGGATTTTCTCTTGAAATTTAGCAAAATCCTCTGCTCCCGTTACCGGTGCTTGAACAATGACGTTTTTTTCTCCAGCTACTGTTTCCAAAGTTGGAATCATTTTTTTAGTCAATTCAGGGTTATTATAAGTCACTGGATTACCTATTTCAATAGTCAATTCAGCAGTAGCTCCTGCGGATTCGGCTATATTGGTAACCACTCTGCGCATATTGGCGTGGATTTCTTTTTGTATTTTAGGATCCAATGCTCGAATGGTGCCCAAGAGTTTGGCTTCTTCGGGAATGATATTTTCACGCAATCCTGCCTGAAACATGCCCACTGTAATAACACCCGCAGACTCTGTAAGTGGTGTCATTCGGCTGATAACCGTTTGTAATCCCATGATAATCTGTGCGCCCGTTACGATAGGGTCAACGCCATCCCACGGGTAGCCACCATGCGTTTGCTTGCCTTTAATCGTGATTGAAAATCTATCAGAACTCGCCATTGTACCCATTGGGCGGTAGCGAATGGTATTGACCGGCGTTTGAGAATTGATGTGCAAACCAAAAATCGTTTCCACTTTTGGGTTATCCAAAACACCTTCTTTTATCATTTCAGAAGCGCCACCCATTTCTCCATTGGGTGCACCCTCTTCGGCAGGTTGGAAAATAAAAACAACCGTACCCGGAATATCTGCTTTTACTTGGCTCATTACTTCAGCCGCACCCATCAAAATAGCGGTGTGCGTATCATGGCCACAGGCGTGCATCACTCCCGTTTCAACTCCATTGAAAGTAGTCCTCGCTTTTGATTTAAAGGATAAATCACCTCTTTCTGTAACCGGTAAACCATCCATATCGGCTCTTAATGCCACCACGGGTCCCGGTTTTCCACCTTTTAAAATACCGACGACACCCGTTTTGGCAATACCTGTTCGTACCTCCAAACCGAGTGATTTGAGATGGTCTGCAACGATTTTACTCGTTCTGACTTCACGATTGGATAATTCTGGATTTTGATGAAAATCACGACGCCAAGCGACGACTTTAGGTTCTTCGGCTTGCGCCAATTTATCCATTTTAAGCTTTAAAGCCGCATTTTTATCCGTTTGTGCTTGGATAGACAATGCCGCAACAAAAAATAATACGAGTGTAGTAACTCTTTTTAATAGTTGACTTTTTTTCATACTGAATGATTGATTATATTTAAAATGAATATCTATAATTTTTAAAATTAACGTTTAAAAATCTACTCCTAAAAATAGTAAAAGCCACCGAAATTATATCAATGGCTTTTACTATTTTAGAGATTAGGCGCTTTTTGGTGGTTCAATGACCGATTTTACTGAGGGGCCCTCCTCGGAATGCTCAGAGTCAGAATCATGCTTTTCAGGACTAAATTCCTTTGCGTAAATTTGGAGT
>JANMYC010000542.1:0-2968 GCA_031381715.1 Saprospiraceae bacterium | reverse complement strand
CATTCCGTATTTGTAGTAAAACTTTCCAAAAGTTTGAAACTTTTGGAAAGTTATGCTTCAAATTTAAGCACTTTTGCTTAAAAAACACTTAAAATACTGTGGGGGTAAGAATCTATTTCCCAATCTTAAAAGGCTTTACCCCTTTTTTAAACTTCTCCCCAAATCCAGATTCACTGGGATTGTATTCCCCTATGATATCGGCATTGACACCCATTTTGGGAATTTTATTTTCATAACCCAATGCCCAATAAATACCATTAAGTGCTAATTTACGCATAGAAGTTTCTTTAAAATCAAAGGGGTGCCCTCACGTAGTAAAAAATACTCGAGCCGATTTACCGCTTTTAGTAGCGTAGGTTTTAGTCCATGCCACAGGATTTGTCAAAGGATATTCAGCCAATTTCCCCGCCTTTTTATGGGCAGACTTTAGCGATTTGCCTTCTAAAAACCTAGTACAATTACCATTAAGTTTCCATTTACCACCGTCCACATGATAGAGCCATGAATAGGCTTGAAATGGTTGCACGCCATTTAAAATAGGCGTATTTTCACCTTTTAAATAAACTGACGTTAAAGGCGTTTCATTATCTCCGAAATGACCATGGTGCGTTATCCATTGCTGCCCATAAACTTTGGCGGGCCAGTCATTATTGAGGTAAAACATGGAAGTATCTGTTTTATACATAAACGTATGGGTCGCCGTGCGAAAACCCACAATGGGTTTACCAGATTCAGCATAATCCGTAATCATTTTAGCTTGTTTCTTTGGTAATTCCCGCCAACGGGTAAAAACGACCATCAAATCAGCCGTTTTCAAAGCCTCCAAACCGACGATATTATTATTGACATTCGGATTTATAAAACCCGCACTATCCAATGGAAAGCACAAGCTGATTTTTGCCCCCAATTCACGCTGCAAAATTCTGCCGAGCATGGGCATACTTTCTTCCGAGCGGTATTCTTCATCACCGATCACAAAGACGATGTGTGGTTTTTTCTTGCTTTCTTTGATTGTAGAAGAAAAAAGAGTGAAAGTAAAGAGGAGTAAAGCGGTTAGTCTGATTATGTTTTTCATTTAAAATGTGTGGCTAGTTGAATAAGAACTTAAATTTATCCAAATATACACTTTTAAAAGTTTTAACAACATTAAATTACCTTCTTTTTATCCCAAAAATAAGATGCCAATGCTATAGTTGCTAATTCGACGGCTTTATATTTAAGTACCTCTTTTAGAAAACCAACGAACTATTATTAATAACTTTGCGAGGTCTATTTTAATATAAAATTCATGAAATCATCCAATAAAAAAAACCTCCTTTTTATATCCTTTTTCATTGCGCCTTTTCTGCTTTTAGCGCAGAGTAAAGGCGTGGCTTTATCGGGTAAAATACAAGACAATACGCAAAAAACGGCTTTGTCTTATGTCAATATTGTATTAAAAACGGCTAAAGACAGCTCATTTGTAACAGGAACTATTACGAATGAAGAAGGGAATTTTACTTTTTCAAATCTAAAACAAGGGAATTATATATTAGAAAGCTCTTTCGTGGGCTATAAAACGCATTATCAAACAGTTTTGATAGGGCAATTATCCAATTTTTTGGATTTGGGTACTATCATGATGTTTGAAATGGATAAAACACTCGCCGAAGTGGTGGTTACAGCCAAACAGGACGAAATATCAAGCAAATTGGATAAAAAATCCTACTCCGTTGCCGATAATATCAGCCAAAGTGGGGGTTCTGTTTTGCAAGCCATGAGTAATTTGCCGAGCGTTACGGTCTCGCAAGATGGCAAAGTACAACTGAGGGGAAGCGAAAAAGTAACCGTTTTAATAGATGGCAAACAGACGGCTTTGACGGGTTTTGATTCGCAAAAAGGCTTGGATAATCTGCCCGCTTCCGCTATCGAGCGCATCGAAATCATTAATAATCCGTCCTCAAAATACGATGCCAATGGCAGTGCGGGCATTATCAATATCATTTTTAAAAAGAATAATCAAAACGGTTGGACGGGCAAATTAAGAATGGCAGCGGGTTTGGGTGCGTTGTGGATTAAAAAAGAAAACTTGCCGACCATCAGACCCCAGTTTCAAAATACCCCCAAAGTGAACCCCTCAGTATCCGTCAATTATCGCAAAGATAAAATCAATCTATACCTCCAAACCGACTGGCTTTATACCCAAACTTTAAATAAAAATGAATTCTCAACCCGTATATATAACAACGGTGAAACGATTATACAGCAAGTCAAACGGAATAGAACAACCGATTATACAACTGTCAAAACGGGTTTTGATTATCAATTCAATGACCACAATACGCTTTCATTTTCGGGTTTATTTAACCGTGAAAAAATTGATGACAGAGGCGATAACCCTTATTTTAAACAGGATTTTAACAACCGTTATCGCTTGTGGCAATTCATTGAAGATGAGGTAAAATACACGGCTTCGGCAGCGACAACTTTCACCCACAAATTCAAACAGGCGGGACATCAACTTAATTTTTATACCGCATACTACTTTCATCGGGAAGATGAAAAATATTCTTTTACCAATACCCTACCCTCTTTTATAGGCAACGATGCCTTCAAATTGCTTTCAGATGAACACGTTTTTGATGCCAATTTGGATTACGTGAAACCCCTCAGTCAAGGACGCTTAGAAATGGGAGTGAAATTCCGCAGACGTTCCATTCCGACCAATATGCAGTTTTTTGCAGGGCAAAATTCACCCATTGATACCAATGCCGGTGGTTGGGCAAACTATTACGAAACCATTCCTGCGTTATACAGTAATTATGTTTTTGAAACTCAAAAATGGGAATTGGAAGGCGGTATTCGCTTAGAATATGTGAAAGTGGATTATAAAGTGAACCCCAATCACAACACTTACAAAAGCGATGGCTATGCCTACACACAGCCTTTTCCAAACCTAAGAGGAACGTATAAAATCAATGAAAACAAT
>JANMYC010000523.1:0-5230 GCA_031381715.1 Saprospiraceae bacterium | reverse complement strand
ATAATACAAGGTAGCATTTCATTTTTCAATGCGTTTTAAAATTGTCAAAAGATAAAAAATTAAGCATAAAAGTTAGCATTTCGGAGTTGTGTAAAACTTTTATGCTTAATTTTTTATCTTTTGACAATTTTAAAACGCATTGAAAAATGAAATGCTACCTTGTATTATTCATCGTTTGCGGCTTCGCAACCAACATGATGGGCGGTAATCCAACCTCATGTCGTAATCTTAGTCCTTGCCCTAACACGTGGGGTGTCCGCGACCCAAATCAAGGAGGCGCATCGGGGCAGGTCTTAAAAAATCTCACCGTGACGAATCGGGCCTATTTTAATTTGCGGGAACCACCACCGCGTACCCAACTCAACGTGCGCAGTGCTACGCCTACTTCGGTGACGGAACAAGATATGCTCAATTTAATGGGCATTGGTAGGGTCGAACATAATTTTGCCTACCTTACCTCGCGCAGTGTGAGCATGAATATTGGCATTGCCGACAATGTGAACGCTCAAACGTGGGTGCTGCCTAATACGGCAACATTAACGACACCAGATGCCGATGTCACCTATAATTTCATCGCACCTGCGAGTGTGACGCCCGCCGCTGCGCAAATAGCGGGGGCAACGCATGTGCGTAGAACGACTTTTGTCAATGACGAGAACAACACCGTTACGTTTTATAAGCATTTCAAAATGGTCGCTGCCGATGAATTAGAGGAATTAGGCGCATCATTTGTGGAAAACGGTGTGGCCTATGATTACGATGAACCCGCCCAGATTTATGCCGATGCGCCCTTGGATTTGGGCGACGTCTTTCAAACATCCGTTACGAGTTATGACGACGAAGACCCTTATCCGCGCACAACCGCCGTTTGTGATGTAGTCGTTGATGGGTTTGGTTCAATAACAACGCCTTTCGGCAACACCTATCAATGCCTCCGTTTGAGCATGACACGCGTTCAAACCCTTCAAACCGATGCTATGACTTCTACAAGTGAAACGGATTATGTCGTCGCTTGGGTCACCCGCGAGGGTTTCCGTTTTTATGCCACCAAACCAACGCAAAACGCAAGCGGCATGACAACGCTTACCAAATTGGATATGTACTACTTTGAAAATGCGACGTTGGAAGTCGAATTGCTCACTTTTGAAGGCAAAACCAAGCAAAACGCGGTGGACTTGACGTGGACGACGGCCAATGAAAAAAACAATGCAGGGTTTGAGATAGAACGCAGTACAGATGGGAAAGCTTTTGAAAAAATTGGTTTTGTCAAAGGTAATGGCACAACAAATATCAAACAGAGCTACAATTTCACGGACAACAGCCCCCTCAGTATTTTGACCTATTACCGCCTCGGCCAAGTGGATTTTGACAGAACAAGGGTTACTTCCAATACCATTTCCATTGCGCCTCAATCCTCCAAGGTAAAATTAAAGGTGTATCCGAATCCAACATCCGATAATCAAATTACAGTTGATTTTACCGAAAATACTGAAGGGGTGTCGGTTGTGAATTTGTTGGGGCAAACTGTGTTTCAACAAAAAACGATTGGACAAAACCGCCTCCAATTAGACATTTCGACTTGGGCAAAAGGCGTTTATTTCGTCAAAACGACGGAAAATACTGAGGGGGTCAAGTTTGTAAAGCAATAGTGTTCAGCGGAGTAAATAAGGAGGCGGCAGCAATTAAAACTGCCGCCGCCAATCAAAAAAATGAGTAGTCCCACCTATTGTTTGGATGGTCTCATTGATAGCAAATTTGCCTTTGATAATTCATTTTTTCAATGTTTGAAACAATTTTATCCATTTTGTTCGCTTTATCACTGAATTTTTAATTTTCAAACTATGGAATTATTGAGAGGCTTTTGCGTCGGACGATTATGAGTGCACTGGGCATATGGCTTTTCTTGGCAACCCAAGCTCCAATCGTTATTTAAAACTGGACTCAAATTCTCAAATCTGTTAATGACGGTTAGCGTTATTCCGTCGCGACATCAAAGACGCCGATAAGCTAAGAATATACCACTTAGCAATACACCACTTTTTGACCATCGAAACTATCGATTATCAAGCTTTTAACTTGTTGAGCCAACAAGTTCTGAACGACAAAGCGGAGCAAAGGATGATGTGTCGGCCTTGCAAAAGGGTATTTAAGTGATAAGAGTGGGTTTGGCACAGGCTAAGTTTGTGAAACAATAATAAAAGATAAAGCGTCGGCGGGTTTCTGAAATTAATTTAGTGGACGACCCGTCGGTGTTTTTTTAATCAGAATGAATAGAATTTTAATCAGAATGTATAGAACAGCTCCTCAGTATTTTAGAAAATAGGTCTGACGCACTACTTAAAAAACAGTCAACAGCCACGAATCATGCCCTCAACCACCGTTTACACCCTGCTACTTTTAATTGTTTTTATCATCAAAAAGTTTTTTATAAAGCCCTTAAATCTGTTTTCATTATGAAGTCATTTCTACTCTTTGTCTTTTGTTTGCTGTTGTCAAGTGTGGGCTTAAAAGCCCAAATCACCCTCCAATCAACCGATTTTGCTTTGTCAACGACGGGTCCCGATTCGCAAACCGTTAAACCGCTTATGCTTCTGGGCATCGGATTGCCCACAGGCGGTAATAACCAAAATTGGGACTATTCGCCTTTCCGCGACAATCAGCCCGATATTTACTACTATGGTGGCATCACACGCCCTGCGGCGGTAGCTCGTCCGACGGTTTATGCCAGTGCCAATCTGCAAATGCCTTATGGCTTCAATTTCAATTTTTTTTACGTTCCGAACATTAACTACCTCAGGCTTGATGCAACAGGTTATCAGTTATTAGGAGATTCTACGCTGTTTACCCGTTTTTCGTTAGCGGCAGTTTCAGGAAGTACAGCCGATTCGCTGACTTTTCCAGCGCAAACCCGCCTTACCAACAACAATTATTTCTATAAATTTCCGATGACTGCCAACTCATCGTGGCGCAATAACTTTAAACTCACCACCAATTTTTTACTCAAAGTCGGTGCATTTGGCTTGAACAACACACCCGGTCAGAATGTCAGTACGATAAGTTCGGTGGATACGGTCATCGGCTGGGGAACGCTCAAATTGCGCAACCAAATAGGCGGTACGGCTCTGAATTTTAATGCCTTGTTGGTTAGCAACACAGAGGTCACGGTTGATAGTTTCTTCGTCGGCGGTGCGCTTGCTCCCGCCACGCTTTTAGGTGCATTTGGCTTGACACAAGGCGCAACCACTACCAAACGACGTTTGTATTTTGTTGGAACAGGTTTCAAAGCACCCCTTTTCTACGTCACTCTGGCGAATAACAGCACGACCAATATTGCAGAGGCATACAGGGGGATTTTGCCGAATTTGGGCTTAACGCTTATTAACAAGAATCTGGACAATCTAGAAGTCAAAACAAAGGTCTTCCCGAACCCAATTACTGAGGGAGTCACTTTTGAATTTGATAAGCAGTCAGCAGAGGACTGGCGGGTGTTTGTTTACAACGAATTGGGGCAAATTATCAGCAATCAGCCCGTAAAAGCATATGTTGGCACGACGCAACACCAAATGTCTTTCGATAAATCATTGCCCAACGGTACTTATTTCTACCAAATTATTGATGACAATTCTTTAATTCGGAACACGGGTAAACTGGCCTTGCAACGCTAAAATTTAATGGATAATAGTGAATACCTCCTCCCCCCTCAGTAAAATTCACCATGATTCATTCCAATTGCACTTTTTTGATTTCAAATTTTGGGTTTCTAACCCGCCAAAACCACGACTTTTTGTATGAAACATTCAACAAACTACATGAGCACGTTTAAGCCTACGGCGCAATGCCAGACAACTAACCCCTTGATTATCAACATTTTAAAATCATTTATTGGCTGCATTTTCTTCTTTGCGGCGGCGCAAGCGTCCGCGCAAACATGGCAGACGGTCGTGGACATCAGCCGAACGAGTTTCAATCAATCGCCCACAAACAGCGTCTATACCGTGCCTGGGGGCGGTCCTTATCGCTATCGCATCACCCTAAAAGGAGGCAACGGCGGCGGGTCGAATCCTAGGGATGGTCTGGTGCAAGGCGGTCGTGGTGGTGTGTTTTCGAGCGAGTACAACCTGCCTAGTGGTTGGACATTAGACTGCGTGGCGGGCAGCAATGGTAAACCTTCGCACCCTGCTGATAAATATGGGGCAGGCGGCGGCGGTGCTTCGGGCGTGTATTTGTATTCACCTTTGGGCAATGGACCGCTCATGGTGGCGGGCGGCGGCGGCGGCGCAACACCCGTATTTATTACCTCGTCCCAGTACCACCCTGGCGGCGATGCGGGCGGTTTTGCAAGCCCGGGTGGTGGCGGCGGTGGCGGCGCAGGATTTACTAACGCACATCCTTCCCCCAACGATTGGGCAGGCGGTGGCGGTGGCGGCGTAAGTGGCAATGGCGGCGACAACAATCTGGGCAAGGGTGGCAAATTATATACGGCAGGCGGCGGCATGGGGGGCAATAGCAACGGTCACCCATCTTTTCCATCGCTTAGTTCGCCTGGTGGCGGTGGTTTTGTAGGCGGTGGCGGGGCCAGTGCGCTTGAAAAATGTGCAGGCGGTGGCGGTGGCGGCTTCACGGGCGGTGGCGGCGGCGGCAATGCGTTCAACGAAAGCAACCCCATTGGCTATCAAGGTAGCGGTGGTACGTCGTTCAATAGCACTTTGGGCTATAATACATCGGCTTTCAGTTTGGCAGATTATACGTCAACGGGCGGCAGCGTCAAAGTCGAAATTTTTGTGCGGCTGTCGGATTTCGGTACGGTGATTCCTAATGCCCTGCCTGATGATTTGCTGTTTGAATTTAACCAATTAGAAGCCCTTTATCGGGCAACAACCGGCCCAAATTGGGCAAATAAAACCAATTGGCTAGCGAGCGGCGATATGGCAAGTTGGGCGGGCGTAACCTTGACCGCCGATGGTAAAAGTGTTTTGAAAATAGAATTACCGAACAACAATTTGACGGGCGGCAACATTCCCGACTTGAATTTACCCCAATTGATGACGCTTGATTTGAACAATAACCGCATTACGGGTGCGATTCCTAATTTCAACTATTTGCCCGCTTTGGTAACGTTAAATTTGGCTACCAATCAACTTAGTGGTGGGGTGCCTTTGTTCAATAATTGCACGGCTTTACAAAACCTCAATTTGGCGATTAACCAACTCACGGGTTCGGTTCCCAATTT
>JANMYC010000469.1:0-1739 GCA_031381715.1 Saprospiraceae bacterium | reverse complement strand
GCTTGATGATAGATATTAGACTTACCCCCTCAGTATTTGAAGGATTTTCAAGGGCAAATATCTAAAAAGAATGTGGAATAATCATAAAATGCTGGTAACTTCGGATAACTCAATTTAATACCTAAAAATGCCGTTAGGCATTCTATATCGGTAGAAAATAATTTAAAAAGCCCACAAGTTCCGTAGGAACGGCATATTAAAATATGTTCTCAATATATCGTTCCTTCGGAACTCCATAATAATAACTATTTTTTCTACCGATATAACATGCCTAACGGCATTTCCAAGTATTAAATTGAGTTATCCGAAGTTAACAATTACTTACAGAATTACTTAAAAGTTCATAATGAAATAATAGGTCAAATAACTATATTTATTACCAAGCTATCAAATTAAAATATACCATTAACAGCTTGTTATAACGATATTAACCCATTATTTACTAAATTTTCAGCCAATCGACTACCTACGACCCCAACTCTAATTGGTTTTTTACCAGATTAAAATACGCACCCCTTTGGCTCGTCAATTGCTGATGGTTGCCTTGTTCTATTATCTCACCTTTTTCAAGTACAATAATATTATCAGCGTGCCGCACTGTACTGAGGCGATGCGCCACAATCACCACAGTTCGACCTTGAAAAAACTCTTTCAAGTTATCCATAATAATTAATTCATTATAGGCATCCAAGGCATTCGTTGCCTCATCAAAAAAGATGTACTCAGGATCTTTATACACCGCACGCGCAATCAAAAGCCTTTGTTTTTGACCTTGCGAAAGCCCTACCCCATCATCACCAATTTTAGTATTATAGCCCAATGGCAATGATTCAATATGGCTTTGAATATTAGCCACTTTTACCGCTTGGAGAAGTTTCTTCTTATCAATCGTTTCATCTCCCAAAGCAATATTTTTCGCAATGGTTTCATTAAAAATAAAGCCGTCTTGCATCACCACGCCACACTTTTCACGCCATATTTTATGTTGAATATTATTCAAAGAAACATCCGCTAATTTCACAAATCCACCCGTAGGTTGATAAAAATTGAGTAAAAGTTTCAAAATGGTCGTTTTACCCGAACCACTTGCCCCCACTACGGCTAAGGTCTGCCCGCGCGGTATTTTTAAACTAATATTCTTTAAAATCATGGGCGTATGCACGCTACCATACTGAAAAAGCACATTTTCAAGGTATAAATCACCATTTTCGGGTAAAATATTCAGCCTTTCCTCTTTGCCATCCTCATCCTCTTTGGAATGAATTTCATTCAAACGCTCCAATGAAATCTTCGCATCCTGAGCCATCTGGATGAATTGCACCAAATGTTCCAAAGGCGAATTCAATTGCCCGATGATGTACTGCACAGCCATCATACTTCCTATTGAAAGTTGACCCTCAGTCACTGCTTTCGCAGCGATGAAGGTGATGAGCATGTTTTTAATTTCATTGAAAAAAGACGCGCCAGCCCTTTGCCATTGTTCCAAAGCCAAATATCGAATGGATACCCGATAGAGCTTCGCCTGTATCCTTTCCCATTGCCAACGCTTTTGTTTTTCGGCATTATGCAATTTTATTTCATTCATCCCAGAAATCAATTGAATCAAATTCGATTGATTCTCCGACATTTGGTCGAATCTTTTATAATCCAACTCTTTCCTTTTTCGCAAAAACAACACAATCCAAAGAATATAAAAAACGGTAAATGCGATGTAAACCGAAAAAATGGTTTGATTGTAA
>JANMYC010000421.1:0-8764 GCA_031381715.1 Saprospiraceae bacterium | reverse complement strand
CGTTTATTATGAGCCGCAGCAACTTGTGCAATGCGTTTGCCCGTAGCCGTGCCGCCTGTAAAAGCTATTTTTTGAGTAATGGGGTGTTGTATTAAAACATTGCCAATCTCATGTCCGAAACCTGTGATGACATTGAAACAGCCTTTTGGATAACCTGCTTCTTTAAAAATTTCAGCCAATCGCAAAGTAGAAAGCGGGGTATCTTCCGAAGGTTTTGCTACCACAGTACAACCTGTTATCAAGGCAGCGCCCAATTTAAATATCAAAAGGGTAATTGGATAATTAAAAGGTGTAATTGCTACCACAACGCCAATCGGTTGCCGAATAACTAAAACTTGCTCGCCCTCGATATTATTCAAAGGAATTTCCCCCCTCAGTCGCAAGCCTTCTTCAGCATAAAAATCGAGCAACTCGGCACTCCTCATGATTTCATTTTGACAACCTGCTAATGGTCTTCCCAGTTCAGAACGCAGCAAATGAGCCAATTCATCCGCATTTTGTCGCATTAAATCTGCCGCCCTGTGTTGCAATTTAGCGCGTTCAGCAACGGGTGTTTTTTTCCAAAGAGTGAAAGCATTTGAAGCAGATTTTAAGGCATTTTCAGCATCTTGGGCTTTGCCACGAGCGCATTGAGCGATAATTTCACCAGTGCAAGGGTTCGTAATATCGAAGTATTGACCACTATCAGGTTGACAATATTGCCCATGTATGAAATGATTTTTCTGAGCCATTTTCAATTTTTAATTCTCCATTTTCAATCCTTCAAATAACATGACTTAAAAGCATTTTACGTGTCTGTTTTAAATCCTTTTTTGCCATTTTAATGGATTCGGGCAAATGTAATTGTTGAATGACTTGTTGCTCTAATCGGGCAGCATATTGCGAGGGTGTTTGTTTGAACCAATCCGCCGCCACACACACGCCGACTATATGAAACCGCCATAATTTATCTGCATCCCTCACGATTTCATCTTCCAATGACTTGGCAAAAGTACGTGTATCGTGCCCATCAATGATGGTTTGAATTTTTTTAATGAAATCATCGTCATAACCGCACCCCCTCAGTATATCCACGCACAAGCGCACGCCTTCTGATTCGTGGAGATAACGGACATCGCTTTGGAGGAAATTTTCACTTTGAAACCCTTTTTTAAATATATCCTCTTCATCAATCGAATACCAACCAATGTCATGCAGTATGATACCCGCTGCTGCTACATCTGCATCTGCTTGCGGGTAGTGCTTGAGTAGGCGCAAAGCATAGTCGTAGGAAAGCGGTATATGCACGTCGTTTTTTCGCACGCGCATATACTTCTCCGCAGCTTTGAAGATGTTTTCGTAAGCTGTTAGGTTCATTTATAATTATTTGATAATCAATTATTTAGGAATTATTTTGTTCATTCTGAGCGCAGCGAAAAAATCTGCATTTTATTATTCAGATTCTTTCGCTACGCTCAGAATGACAAAAACGGATACCCCCTCAGTATTAAGCCGCTTCCGCTAAAATAGTCACCTCACCAGTGTTGCCATTCACTCGGATTTTTTGACCTGTTTTAATGGTCGTGCTCGCCGAGCCTGTACCTGTCACGGCCGGTAAACCATATTCCCGGCAGACAATGGCTGCGTGCGACATCATACCGCCAATATCCGTAACGGTTGCTCTGATTTTACCAAAAACAGGTGCCCAACTGGGTGCAGTTACTCGCGTCACGAGGATTTCACCTTCTTGCAATAAGCCCAATTCATCAGGATGATTGAGGACTCTAGCAATACCTTCGACAGTACCCGGAGAGGCTGCCATGCCTTTCAAAGTACCGGTATCCGCACTGCCACCGAGCCAACCTTGTACACTTTCAGTCGTGATACCCCATAACATTATAGTGAACGGTTCAGTCACGACCGCAGGTGGTTCATTGAAAGCAGGCTGAGGTGCTTGAGTGGATAAAGCATCAACTATTTTTTTACGGCGTGCTATTTCAGTTGGCAAATAATCAGGTCCAATAGCAGGTACGCCGACTGCCCAAGAGTTGGAATAATCGAATAAAATTTGATGAATTTCTTCACGACGGAAATAGAACATATCGTTTTCATCCGCCCAAAAACCTTCTTCTTTGAGCATATTGCTCAATTGACGCATTTTACGCCAAAAGACGCACATGGCCCAATGTTCGATGTAAAAATTGTGGTTTTCGACATAAGGAAACACCACGCGCGCCAAGCCCAATTTGTCATCAAAAGCCGCTTGTGCTTCTTCATTGGGCAGCGATTCACGGTATTCAGCAGTGATACGCTCCCGTTCAGCCGCAATTTTTTCTGTCGGACGTTCGATAGTATCACCTTTTTTAAGGCGGCGAATATAGTCTTTGATATAGCCAAATGGTATTTCCAAATGGTCAATCCAGTATTTATCTGTGGAGTAGAAACCGTTTCCAGAAGTAAAATTGAACCACGGGTTTTTCGCAGCTTCCCATGCTGCCAGCCATTTTTGACCGCGTGAAGTATTAGCCATTGTTGCGAAAGCATCATCCATATCACGATTCAAAATCGTTTCATCTACATTGACTTCAATAGCCAGATGGGCGAGTTTTTGGAGTTCTTCATCAGGGCGGAACAAATCTACTTCCACGCCTTGCACCATTTTAGCAATGGATAAATCGGGAATGCCCGGGAATGTTTCTTTACAAAAACCAAAGAAATCCAAATAAGCGGCATAGCCCAGATTCAAAAACTCAAAGTGATATTGCCATGTTTTGTAGCACAGCTCAATCATTTTATTATAATTATTGATGAGGTAAAAAGTGGGGTCGAGTCCACGCCCTTCTTTTACCCATTCAATATCAATGACTTCAGGTAGTTTTTCAAAATTGACGGCTTCCATTTCATCAATCACCCCTTTTACTTTGACATGCCAATTGTCCAAAAGTGTGTTCCAATTCATGAAATAATGCCCTGCTCGCTCCATGAATTGCGGCACACGAGGGCCGATTAACTCTGGCGCAACGCCCACAGGACTCATATAGCAATAGCCATTATGGATTTTAAAATCAATCCCGTTGGCAGGTGGAATCAAATACTGACGGGTGTTGTATTGACCCAAGCATTTTACCGCAAACTCTACCGTCATGGCATCGAATGGCTTGAAAACTTGAGGCCAGTGCTGAGAATCGCAAAAGAAGAATTTGCCTTCTTCACGCTCTTTTAGATTGTCTTGAAAAGTAAGAAAATAAGGATATAATTCCTTCCAACCTTCTGCACCAGCGGGTGCTTTGTGGTCGTAAGGACTTGAAAAACGGGTTTTAGATGCCGACATGTATTTTTAGTTTTTATTAGTTAAAGAGATGATTTTTATAATGTTGTTATTTAGTTTGTCCTTCTGAGCGTAGCGAAAGAATTTTAATTTAAATAATTTCAGTTTCTTTCGCTGCGCTCAGAAGGACAAGAATGCCACCAATACTGAGGGGTCACTTTCTCGCTGCAATAGGATTCAATAAACTATTCACCAAACCCGCCATACCGAAAGTAAAAGTGGGTGTGGTATTTGTCGCTTCCGTTTTTTTCTGACTCCACACCGTTTCAGGTCGGCTTTGTAGAAGGGTAATATTTTCACCATCGGGTAAATCAGCGTCAATAGCCCACTCAATGTCTTGCGGACAACCGTAGTGTTTTTCAATAGTTTTGGCCATTTTACAAATTGCTTTTACCTCTTCAGGCGTCAAGCAAGGTTGCAAAGCGCGCTCATCTGTAATTTCTCTCGTGATGACACGGCGTGTCGCTTTATCGGGTATATGTTCGAGATGCTTATTGTGAATATCAGATTTGATGATTTCTAAAATCACTTTATCCACCATGAAATGATCAGGTGTAACCTCGCCCGAAACCACGGCTTCGCCCAAACCCCAAGAAGCATCAATGGCGATTTTTGAGCGATCGCCATTGGTCGGATTCAACGTCATCGTAACACCTGCTACACGTGCATTGACCATTTTTTGAACCACAACGCACATCAAAACCTCATTTTCATGGATATTATGGTCGTGGCGGTAATTAATAGCTCTTGATGTGAAAAGGCTCGCCCAACATTTTCTAACATGGTCTAAAACCGCTTCTTCACCCACAACCCATAAATAAGTGTCCTGTTGACCCGCAAAACTGGCATCGGGCAAATCCTCCGCATTGGCACTTGACCGCACTGCCACGGGTAAGTCATTATCCGCAAAAGCCAATTGACAAAGTTGTTGATAAGCCGTTTTGATGCTTTTTGTAATGGCTTCAGGCATAGGCGTTTGGATAATCAAATCCCGTATTTCGGCAGAGATTTTATCCAAATGAAAATTATCATTGAAATTAATCCATGCCGCTTTTTCAAGAATATGCTCCCACAAAACGGAGTCATCCAAATGGGTTTTATACGCATCAGTGGTTATACAAAAGCCACTCGGCACCGGGAAATCAGCGGCACTCATGCTGGCAAGGCTCGCGCCTTTGCCACCGAGTTTGATGTAATCTTCCTTGTTGGCTTCTTTAAATGTGAGCGTATATTGTATAGAATCCATTCTTTTTATGTTGTTTTTAGTCAAAAAAGCATTTTTGTAACGTGTCACCGCTTCGAGCGGTGGCACGAGTATATTTTTTAAACTTACCATCCCGAGAATCGGGATGACACGTTACCACTCCACTTTCAACGCCACAGGTGCGCGGAACGATGTATTATAAGCGAATTCAAATAGCTGATTGGGCTTTAATTTTAAATGGGGCATGCGTTGAGTGAGTTCTTCAAGTACAACTTTTGCTTCCAATTTTGCCAAAGGCGCACCCAAACAAAAATGGATGCCCGCTCCCATTGATAGGTGTTGCGCCGCATTCGATCTTTCAATGTTAAAACTATCCCCCTCAGTAAAAACGGCTTCATCACGATTTCCAGAGCCCATGACGAGTAAAATATTATCGCCATTTTTAAATGAAACGCCACCGACTTCAATATCTTCTTTCGCTCGCCTGCGCCAAGTGACGATGGAAGGGCTGTAGCGTAAAATTTCTTCAACGGCATTCGGAATTAAAGCTGGATTTTGACATATAGCTTCCCAACTTTCCCGATGTTTCAAGAGTTCACGGATGCCATTCCCAAGTAAAGAAGTCGTCGTTTCATGCCCGGCAAAGAGCATACTGTAACAAATAGCGGCTATTTCACGGTCAGTTATATCATGCCCTTCCTTTTGTAAATTGACCAATGCGCTCGGCAAATCATCTTTCGGATTATCTTTGCTTTTTTCAACAAGGGCTTGGCAATAATTCCAGTAACGCACCATGTTTTCGGCATGAACCAATTGTTCATCTTCTGAAAGGTCGCCCCAAGTCAACAAAAGACGGCTTTCAGCCCAACTTTTCACTTGTTGCACATCTTCATTCGGCACACCCAGAAGCATGAAAATAACGAAAGCAGGCAAGTCATACGCCAATTCTTTGATCATTTCAGCTTCGCCTTGCGGTCTGATTTTTTCAATCATTTCAATCGCTAAAGCCCGAATGCGAGGTTCTAATTTACGGATACGGGGGATATTAAAAGCCATGCTCACCACCTTGCGGATGCGGGTGTGGTCAGGCGGAATACGACCCGAAAGACCCGATAAACCCACTAAACCGCCTTCGTCCATCAAGGCTTTTGCTTTTGGTAAAATGGTGCGGAGAGGCTGTTGCGCATTTTCGGAAGCAAAGGCTTGCCAATTGAAGAAAATATCTTTGATATCTTGAAAACGGGTGACGACCCAATAGCCTAATTCCTCATTGAAAAAAATGGGTTCTTCTTCACGAGATTGTTTGTAAAATGGGAAAGGATCAGTCAAGTCAAAAGGCTTGAATTCGGCACTCATTTTACTGTGAAACGGGCAACCTTGAATGTCTTTCATGATTATAGCTTTATTTGACGAGTTGTCAGTTGTTTAGCAATCAGTAGTCAGAATAATATTTGGTAAATTTAATGATATTAAAATGTCCTTTTAATAATAAAATTAAACCCGCTTAATTGTTCTGATTTTTAATACAAAACAAAAGTATAATCTTGTTCTTTGGTTTTTCTTTGGTTTTTGAGTTTTTGAAAATATTTTTTAAATGAAAATAATACCCCTCAGTATTAGAGCTCTTTTACGCTATTTTAGAAGTTATTTTTGAATACAGATCCTTAATCTCTTTACTCGGTACACCCATATCAAATTTTTTCAAGGATTCGCAATAAAGGCGGTACTGCCGATGTACCGCATCGAGACGGTTAGCAGCTTTTAGGGAAAGGAGTTTTTCACGGTGAGCCGGTTCTGAGCAAGGCTCAATCGCCAATGCTTTGTCGCAACAATTGAGTGCTTCGGAGATATTACCCAATTGGCGGTGGATATTAGCCATGTTGTGGAGCAATTTGTGGTGCATATCGCGATACCAAAAACGACGGCTCCAGCACCAATCATGTTCGGTATTATCAGTGTATTTTTGTGGAATATCCGTCAATAAATCGCCTTGATACAGACGCTCAGCGGATTGATAACAGATGAGCGATTGCTCCAAATTTTGATGTTGAAAATGCTCATTTCCTTTAAAACAAAGCTCTTGAAACATCGGTAAATCAATCCAGCTATCTTGCGGCAAGGTCAAATAATAATGGGTATTTTGATGAATAATGAAGGGTGATTGCCGCAAATTGCTCTCTTTTCCTTCCAAAACCAAACGCAAACAGCGGATTGTATGGTACAGGCGATTCGCACTTTGCGTCATATCCAACGTATCTGACCACAATAAATCCGCTAATTCTTCAATCGAAGCCCCTTTTTCACCTTTAAAAAGGAGGTATGAAAAGAGCGTTTTTACTTTTTTGGTAGCACCGCCTTTCGTATCCCATTTAATCATTTGACCATTGTTGCGATAGACTTTTAACTCGCCCAGACAACGTATTTTCCAACGTCCTTCGTCGCTTTGCGTGATGCGAGAGAAAAGTGTTTTATCAATGTGGTAGATGGGTTCGTTGGATTTACTTTCATACTGAGGGGTAGGGATTTCGGATGTCAGATGTCGGGTTTCGGTTTCTGAGTTTGGAATCTGAGATTTGGAATCTTGAATTTTACCTTTTCTATTCGGCTCTATTTGACCAATCCAATAATTGAATTGAGAGCGCAAGGTATTTTGTTGAAAAACAAGCGGCGGCAAATAATGCGGATTGACTTTTAAACCTTCCGAAGTGAAAATATAGGGATGTGCTTGCAAACCCAATAAAAGCTGCTCATCTAACAATATGGATTCGTTATACAGGCAGCAAATACTGATAAAATATAGTTCGGTCAATTTTTGAAGTTCAATTTCAAAATTACGGAGATAAATTGAAGACGAAGGCGTGCGCACCGCCCATGTCATTTCAATAAAAAGCACATTAGACGTTTTATTTTCATTAAAAAAAATGTCTAATTTCTCTTTTATTTTCTGAATCGTATTTTCAAAACGGAAGACATTTTCTCTGAAACCCCAATCGCTGCTGGGAATGATTTCACCTTTATTAAGATGCTTTTTTAAGGCTGATTTGACTGTTATCGTCGTGTGCTCGTCCGTCAAATAAATCCAATTTTGGGCCTTCGCTGCCATGCGGTTCACGTCCGCCCAATGGGCAGGTGACTGGGGATAAAATAACCCAATGAAGGTGGATTTATTTGATGTTTTACGAGAAATCATTTTAATGGATTTAAAGCCAAGTCAAATTTACTTTTTTACTCGTATCCGCAGCCTTTTTTATGGTTTCAATGATTTTCATGTCTATCAAACCCTCTTCGCCGGAGGCTAAAATGGGGGTATTATTCACGATATTATCCGCAAAAGCATCCATTTGGCGGATTTGCTGATACTTCGGCACTTTGAACTCAATTTTACCTTTTGATGAATTGCCCGATGCGCCTAATCCTGAAAATGATGGACGCAATTCGAACCATTCCGAGCCCGTTGTTGCATACAACCTATCCATAAAAGAGCTGTAAGTCGTTTCAGAAGTCGATACGGCACCACTTGGGAAAGTCATCTGAAAATGCATCATTTCGTATATGCCTTTGAATAAATTTTTGTCCGTATTGTATCCTTGAGCAGTTATACTGAGGGGTAGCTCGTTGAGCGTGCGGCGAACGCCTTGGATAGCATATACGCCCAAATCCATGATAGCACCGCCGCCACCCATATCTTTATTGAGTCGCCATGACTGTGGGTCTGCCATTGAATATCCCAGTGCCGAAGAAATCATTTTCACGGGACCATGCACCTTTTCAGTAGCCAAACGGCGCATTTCAAGGTGATAAGGCTCATAATACAAGCGATAACCAATGGCTAATTTGACGTTGGCTTCTTTACAAGCTTTTATCATTTGCTCACATTCTTTCACGTTTAAAGCCATTGGCTTTTCACAAATCACGTGTTTACCTGCTTTGGCGGCTCGGATGGTGTACTCAGCGTGCATCGAATTGGGTAGTACGACATACACAATATCAATGTCTGGATTATCCTTTATGCTATCAAAACTCTGATAATTATAGACATTTTTTTTAGGAATATTATACTCTTTTGCCCACTTTTCAGCTTTTTCGGGTGAGCCCGTGACTATGCCAGCGAGGTAGCAATTTTGGGTTTCGAGTAGGGCAGGGGCTAATTGGCGGGTGGAGTAATTGCCCAAACCGACGAGTGCAATGCCCAATTTTTTATCTTTATGATTAAAAAAAAGGTCGTTTTTAGGTAATAAAAGTCCACTTGTTGT
>JANMYC010000396.1:0-3350 GCA_031381715.1 Saprospiraceae bacterium | reverse complement strand
CTCGCCTACCACAGAACCCATAGAACCACCGATAAAACTAAAATCCATGCACGCCAAAACGAGCGGTCTGCCATTTACAGTACCTTGAGCAACGGAAATAGCATCAGTCAAACCCGTTTTTCTGTAAGCATCCGTGAGCCTATCTGGGTACGCTTTTGTATCCACAAATTTTAAGGTATCTTTTGAGACAACTTCTTCAAAAAGGATTTTGTAAGAGTCTGCATCAAAAATCAATTTGAAATATTCCCTTGAGCCGATGCGCGTGTGGTTATCACACTTGGTGCATTTATAAAAGTTTTCGCGAAACTCCTTCATGGTTGAAGTTTCGTTGCACTTTGGGCATTTGTACCAAATACCTTCTGGTGCTTCTTTCTTATTGACAGTTGCCGTTTTTATACCTTCTTGTAATCTCTTGAACCAACCCATATTTAGGATTTTTGGATTAAAATCTTTAATATTAAAAACTTAAAAAATTCGTTAAAATTCTTTTCCCTTTTTAATTTTAAAGCATGTTTGGTTGTTATCTTTAAATAAAATTTTGAAATTTATAGCCGGATTAAACCCTCAAATTCTAAAACAAGATACTCATTTTTAGGAAAAATAAACTAAATTTTTATTTTTCCATTATGATTTTCGAGTAAGAGGACGCAAAAATAGTCAAATCATCGAATAATACAAGCAAATGGATTTTGGTAAACTCTCTAACATTAAAAATGTTAATTTCAATCTCCCTCCCGATGCCCCCGAAACGGCTCGAATACTGAGGGGCCTCCCTCCCAGAGAAGGACTGATGAAAGTGTATATTGGCTGCACGGGTTGGAGTATGAAAGAGTGGGTCGGTTGGGTATATCCAAAAGGAACGAAGGCACAAGACTATTTGCACCATTATAGTCGACAATTTAACACTATTGAACTCAATACCACGCATTACCGCACCCCCTCAGTATCGGACATCGAAAAATGGTATCAGAGCACGCCAGCTGACTTTAGGTTTGCACCTAAAATGCTCCAAACCGTGAGCCATTCCAATAATTTGGGGTTCGGAACGGGATTAACGACTCAATTCACAGAGGCGATACAAGGTTTGGAAGAAAAACTGGGTATGTGTTTTATGCAAATGCCCCCACATTTTAAATACAATACCATTAGCATTTTAGAAACTTATCTTAAAAAGTTTCCAAAATTCATTCCCTTAGCAATTGAGTTGCGCCATGAAGATTGGTTTTCCAATCCGCATCACCACGACGCAATTTTTAAATTACTTGAAAATTATGGCATTTCTACAGTCATCACTGATGTGGCAGGCAGGCGCGATGTTTTGCACCAACGCTTAACGACAGGTGTAGCAGTTATTCGATTTGTGGGCAATGATTTGCACCCAACGGATTATTCTCGGATTGATGAATGGGTCACACGCTTAAAAAAATGGTCGGAAGCCGGATTGCACGAAGTCTATTTTTTTACCCACGAACCCGATAACCTCAAAGCACCTGAATTGGCGCTTTACCTTTTTGAAAAAATTCAAGAGCATTTTAACACTATTACACGTGGCCCCCATTTTATAGAAGATATCGGCTCGTCACAAACAAGTCTTTTTTAGTTTTTAAAAATATATTTTATCTTAGATTTTTTAATTTTATCATATTGATAGTCAATATTTTATAAATTTTAAATTAAAAATATTTAATTATTTTTAAAATTTTATCAATAATTAGGTTGTTACTTTTTATGGATTAATAGTCTAAATGAGGTACTATACAAGTAAAGGGGTTTCTAACTAAATCAAAAGGCATGAAAAACTACAATAAACTATTTACAACAACGCCCTGTATACTCAAAAAATAGTCTTCAACTCTTATAGTTTAAGACAACAAATTAGTTCACATCGCTATTTTCGAAGCCGATACAATTTAGTATCGGCTTTTTTTATTCATTGAGTAGTTGGGCTAAAATAAAAACTGCTATCTTTTTAAGTCGGTTCCAAAAAACATTTGAAACCATATATAAAAGTTATTAAGCCACGAACCTGCCTTTGTCGGCAGACAGGTTCATCGGATTACACGAATTACACTAATTTAGTTGTTGACAAAATTAAAGCGAATGACACTAAAATTGCCCTTGAGGGCAATTTATTCGTGAAATTAGTTAAAATTGTAAACACGTAAATTAGTGTAATTCGTGTAATCCGATGAACCTGTCTGCCGACAAAGGCAGGTTCGTGGTTCATAATACCTAATATAGCTTTTATGTATGGTTTTAAAATTTTTAAAAAAACTATCGTCAAAAAATTATTATAATTATCTAACTATCAGTCTTTTATGGATAATCCTACGCGTTTATTTGATTTTATATATTATCAACAAGCAAAATTTCCGCAGCAAAAAGCCTTTTCGTTCAGGCACGAAGGGAAAGAAGTCAGCTCTTTTTCAACCGAAAAAGTGATAGAATTAGCCAACAAAGTCAGTTGTGGCTTATTGAAATTAGGGTTTCAACCGGGCGATAAATTGACTACTATTGTCATCAAAAACCGTCCTGAATGGACAATTCTCGACTTGGGTATGATGCAAATTGGGGTCATTAACGTACCCGTTTATCCGACTATCAGCTCCACGGATTATGAGTATATTTTTAATGAAGCGCAGGTCAAAATGTGTTTCATTGGCGATGATGCTCAAAGCTCTATTTTAAAAAAAATAAATCAAGCCAAAGCTACTATTCCTTCATTATCAAATATTTATACATTTGATAAAACCGATAATGTCGCATTTTGGGAAGACATCTGGAAAGATGCCGAAGGAAAACAAGAAGAAGTAGAGCGCATCAAAAAAACGATTCTGCCGGGCGATTTGGCGACTATTATCTATACTTCGGGCACAACGGGTCAGCCAAAGGGTGTGATGCTTTCGCACGAAAATATTGCATCTAATATTAAGGCTGTGATGCCTATCATTCCCATCAAAGCAGGTGAAAGAGGCTTGAGTTTTTTACCTCTCAATCATATATTTGAGCGGGTATGTTCCTACGCATATATGTACGTGGGTGCGCAAGTAACTTTTACGGGTGTTGATAATTTGGGCGGTGATGAAGGCGATTTAAAAGCTGTACAGCCCCATTTTTTCACGACTGTTCCACGGCTTTTAGAAAAAGTATATGAAAAAATATACAATAAAGGCTTAGAGTTAACGGGACTTAAACGCGCTCTTTTCTTCTGGGCGCTCAGGCTTACGGATGACTATGAATACGATAAGGAATATACAGGTTTTAAAAAAAATAAAATGAGCATTGCTCAGAAATTGGTTTTTTCAAAATGGAGATAAGCTTTAGGTGGTTGTGTGAAAGGAATAGTGGTG
>JANMYC010000393.1:0-4558 GCA_031381715.1 Saprospiraceae bacterium | reverse complement strand
GACTTGTTTTATCAAATAATACTCCGTATTACCGCCTTTATCTCGAAAAGCTAAAAAAGAAGATGAGCTATAAATCGTGAGAATGGACACCATCGTAAGGACGGCGACTATTGCCCATATCACTCTGTCACCTTTCAATTCCGCGGTGACTTTGTTAATCATTGACATGATTGAATTGCTTTTGTAGTGAAAAATTATAGTGTGTCGCTCAAAGCGTACCCCCTCAGTATGGAAGGAGAATTTTTACAAAAATAGTAGGTTTCAAGGATATTTAAGTGTTTAATTTAGTTTTTGTAAAAATAAAGGAGCGTACAAGCTACAGCACGCTCCTTTATAGTCCCTCAACATTTTTACTACCAAGCCATTTTTTTATTCATTGATTGTTGTAATATCCCATCAACCCAACCTTGAGTTGTAGTAGAACCAGAAGCACTTATATTGATTTTCAAATCTGCTGTTATCTTACTGGCTTTTACAGAGAGTGTCGTTTTCCGCCAATCAACATTAGTATCAACGACAGTGGTTATTGTCCACCCCTCAGCATTTGAAAAAGTGATATTAGCATCTTTATGATAATAGAACTCACTCGTAACAGTGTGGTCTTTTACATCATTTATAGATAATTGAAAGCTATAATCCCCCAAAGCGTACGTCGAGCTATAAGGCTGGGTCAGAATATTTTTACCATATTTCCCAGTTGCATCAAAATTAATGGTAGGCAGTGCTGTAGATTTTATTGTAATGGTGCGAGTGGGTGTAGTTGCTTCATTTTCGTAAATTTCAACAGTTGTATTGGATTCATTTTCAGGAGTAAAAATTCCCTCAGCCAACGCTGCCGTTGTTTGGATAGTGTGCATACCCCAAACCCCACTAACCAATGTCCAACCTTTTGTCAAGCCAATTGAATAAGCAAAACCAGTTGGTGAGGCTGTAGTCGCTTTTAAAAGAACTTTCAATGTTGTACCACTTGGCAAATTTGCATTTATGCCGTAGCTAATCCCTGAAGTTAACGTTGTATCTTTAGTGAGCGATAAAACATTAAGAACATTGGCATTATTAACTTTGGGATATTCTATTTTTTTGGTAAAAACAAACCCTGAGTTTTTCTTAAAATTCTCAACAATGGGTTCAAAAACGCCAATCGTAGCTGTGACACCCAAATCTTTATACCTTTTAGTTATATTCTCTTTTACTTTTGAAAGATTCAGTAATTGGGCTTCATTTATCAATTCCGATTTCAAAAGGTCACTGTTCAAAATTCCATCTTCTTTAATATCCAATGAAATTTTTGCAAGTAACTCTGTCAATTGAGCGACTGAATGAGTACCTTGTAAAATTGCTGAAATCGCCAATAGAGCAGCGTCCCCCTCAGTATTTTTAGAAATATCAAGGTTTTCAAAGCCAGAAATAGCATTATTAATGAGAAAAACTTTTAAAATCTCTTTTTCTGCTTGCGCTTTCGCTTGCAAAAACGGAGTGCCTTTTGAAACTAAAAACTTAATCCGCTCGGTTTCTAAATGGGTTAAAACGTTGATATTAATACTTTGACCAAGTGTTACATCAACGATTGCATTTAAAACCAAACGTGAAGAAGATAATTGCCCACTCACTTCGTCAAAATAAAAACCATCACTTGAAATAGAAACAAACGAGGACGCTAAATCTTGAACAGTCATATCAAATGTTCCTTTGTCGTCTGTGATAGTACCCGTAAAATTTCGACCCGTTTCTGATAGAGAGGTGTTGAGTTCCGAGATGAGTAATTTTGTCCCCGTAATAAACGGGCCTTTCTGAGCAAAACCTTTGATTGAAGCGTTTGAATTAACCTCAGTTGGTTTGCCGCAACCAAAAAGAACGGCGATAGCACACAATATGCCAAGAACTGGTAGTGCTTTTTTCATAAAATAGTGAATTTAAAGCGTTGAAAATAGGATTTAAAGTTTAAGTCATTTTACAGATGACTCTAATCCTTAAACGATAAGTATGCCTAATTATTCAATTTTAACACTTCTTTTTTAAACTGCTCCCCCCTATCCTCATAATTTTTAAATAAATCAAAACTGGCGCAAGCGGGCGAAAGTAGGACACAATCACCATCAATAGCCAATTTTGAAGCTTTTTCTACGGCTTCTTGAGCGGATTTGGCTTCTTCAAGGGTTTTATTAAAAGGGGTAAAAAAGGAGTAAATCTTGGAATTATCGACGCCCATAGCCACTATGGCTTTCACTTTCTGTTTCACAAGTTTTTCAATTTGAGTGTAATCATTGCCTTTATCCGTTCCGCCCATGATTAAAACCACGGGCTTCGTCATAGAAGACAACGCCCAAAAGACAGAATCCACATTCGTGGCTTTTGAATCATTAATGTATTCTACACCTTTTATAGTCGCTACAAATTCCAAACGATGCGGTGCATTTTTAAAAGTATTCAACCCTTCTTGAATTTTATCATCGCTGCATTGCACCACTATCGCCGCAGCAATGGCACAAGATGCATTGAAATAGTTATGAGATCCTTTGAGGCTTGAATCTTTCATTTCAAAACGACCCCTCAGTATAGAGCCTTCAAATTTGGTTGAAATGCCCCATTCATTGGCTTCGATGATGTTTTTATCCATAAAATGCTGGATTTCACTATCACTTTTATTGAAAATGAAAATATCATCTTCAGTTTGGTTCTTTGCAATGCGGAATTTAGACGCCACATAATTCGCCATTTTGTATTCGTATCTATCCAAATGGTCGGGCGTGATGTTCAATAACATGGCGATATTGGGTCTGAAATGAATGATGCCATCCAATTGAAAACTGCTCAACTCCAATACATAATAATCGTGAACGGCCTCCTCCGCCAATAATCGAGCGAAACTTTTACCAATATTACCGCCCACAGCCACGTCTTTACCTGCCGTTTTAAACACATGATAGGTCAAACTCGTGGTAGTAGTTTTACCGTTGCTGCCTGTTATGCCAATGATGTACGGCTTTTCAGCACCGATATTTTGATAAGCAAATTCGATTTCTGACATCACAGGAATACCTTTTTTCTTTGCTTCCTTTATCAAATCTACTTTATCGGGTATGCCTGGGCTTTTCACGATTTCATCCGCTGCCAATATGACCCCCTCAGTATGTTGAGCACTTTCATAAGGAATCTGAGCATCGTCTAATTCTTTTTTAAAATTATCCTTAATTTCGCTTTTATCGCTTACAAATACCTCAAAACCACACTTTTTAGCTAAAAGTGCTGCTCCCACTCCACTTTCTCCCGCGCCAAGAATGACTACTTTTTTCATATTTTCCTATTTTAAAACGCTGCAAAGTTAATTTTTAAATGAATTATAAAGCGCAAAAAGAAGCCCGTTTTTGAGAATAAAATTATCTCAAAAACGGGCTTTTATCTATAGAATATATTTTCCTGTGAATGAGGAAAATCTTAATCAATACCTTCTTTTTTCAAAATGGCTTGTACTTCTTCAACCGTGAGATTAACTATTTGGGCTATAAATTCCAAACTCGCCCCACTTTTACGTGCGGTGCAAACAACTTGTATAAGTCTTCGCTCATCACCTATTTTTTCACCTATTTTTTCACCACGTTTTTCTCCACGTTTTTCTCCTTGTTGTTCTGCTCTATGGAGCAAAAATTGTTCTATTCCCATTGGATACGTTTTTCCTGTGAAACTATCAAATTTATTTTCAAATATAAGGGTATTTTCTTTATTAAAACGCACATAATACTTTAAAAAGTTCATCAATGCCCTAATTTTTTGTTTGGGTATCTGGCGTTTCAATAAATCTTTAACCAAATCTATCTTCAAATCTATTAGCTCAATTTCCTGAGTCTGGCTTTTCTTTAGAGCCAATAAAACAGTGAGAATAACTACAGCAAATGGGTTATTATCTGCTTTTAATGCGTCTTCGCTCTGATTAATAATTTTGTACGTATTATAGCTATATAATACTTTAGTGCCAAGATATGCTTCTCGATACTCACTGCGTGGCTCTTTTTTACTTTTATCAGTAAAAATAGCCCATGCTGTTATTCTGCGTTTATACCTGTCTCGTATGCGATAAAAATAGATGAACATTCGTTCAGCAAAAGATTTTTCGCCTTTATTTTGCACTTCAATATGTATCAAAATCCATTCTTCTGTCCCATTTTTCAACCAAACTTTAACTAACTTATCCACATAACGGATATTTTCTGTCTCCGTCTGAGGGAATAAATCTTCGAGTTCTTTATCTAAAAACTCAAATCCACGGTTTATGTCAAATAAATCATCAGCATTTTCGTAGAAAAAGCGCAGAAAATCATCGAATAAATCTTCTAAAATGGCTTTCCATAAGGTGTCGTCTCTTTTCATTTTCTCAAAGGAGTAGTATGTTTTAAATAGCTTTCAAAGTGTAAAAATACTGTTTTTAGTGTAACTGAGTATTTTTCCGCTCCAAAATTATTCTAAATATTAGCCCCCCTCAGTATCCGAATACGTTTACCGTATTTTCAAAGTCACCAAAGTCAATACTGCAAGCATAATGCCCACAATCCAAAACCGTGTA
>JANMYC010000370.1:0-1922 GCA_031381715.1 Saprospiraceae bacterium | reverse complement strand
ATGTTCTGTTATATTTGTAAGATGTTGTCTTTTCATAAATCTATTTTAATAAAAGGTATGTGAATACAACTCTTTTTATAACCCGTTCGCCTAAGTGTTCAGTTTTCCTTTTAGCAGGGTGTTGTTGTGTTCGGACTCTGTTTGAACACACATCTAAAGGAGGGCAACCGCCCGACCAAGCTTAGGGTGCAATAGTGCAAATACTGAGGGGTGTAAAATATATACACAATTAGGTGTGGTCGGGCGGTAGCCCTCCTTTAGATATGTGTTAAGACAGAGCTTTAACACAACAACCCCGTTCTTATTGGAAATGTGGGAAGATTTCAAAGAACAGGTTCTATGGTCTTTGACCATATTTATTATTGAGTGGTCAAAGACCACAAAATATACACACAAGGTCACAGACCTTGCGCGAGCGAACTGAGGCTTGGACGTGTTCAATAAAAATTTTCAAAATCCAAACATATACCATGTAGCCGCTCTCGAAGCAACCATTTTTTCGCCACTGTGCGCAACATTCGGCACAACATCTACTTTGTGTATTTTTCCTTTTTTTGAAAACAATTGTAGGTATTCGTAGTAAAACTGACCGCGTTCAAGGCGAAAACGCCCTTGCATGTTGCCGCTACACGTTTTATCCATGCTGGGATCGTTCATGTCCACATCACTACCGCCGAGGACAAAAACTATATCTCGGGTTAGGAATTGCTGTTTTATAGTTTCAGCACCAATTTTTGCGGCGTATGGATTGAGCTTTTCAAAACCTTTCGGGTATTCGTTGTAATCGCCGCAACCTGCTGAATCGGGTTTTGAAAAAGTCAATTTATCGCCCACTTTTATCGGTCTTCGCTCATCAAAATATAAATAAGAAG
Source organism: Saprospiraceae bacterium (assembly GCA_031381715.1). GTDB lineage: Bacteria > Bacteroidota > Bacteroidia > Chitinophagales > Saprospiraceae > JAAFJT01. The sequence continues at coordinate 1,050 of JANMYC010000370.1, read as the reverse complement.
AAGGATTCATGACAATAAACCTAAACTTGTACCCCCTCAGTATGGGAGCCATTCCGGCATATCTTTGCACGAATTGCCCTCCTGCGGAATGACCAATCACGATAACTTTTTTCAACTTTGGAAACAATTTAGGGTCGCACACGCGGGCAATGATAGAATCGACTAAACTGAAACTACTGAAAGCCTCTCCCATTTTCCGCTTTTTACTTGAAACGGATTCATCGCCAATGCGCCAATTATTATTCGCCCAAAACAAATGGTTTTCATTGTGGTTGTGGTCTTCCAAGTCCTTTAACGAGGTGAATTGTGGTGAAATGAATAAAGTTGACTCATCTTTATTTTCTGCTGTAACAGCCGCTTCGCCCCATTCGTAATAGTCCAAACCATTCCGCCTTGCACCGTGAATGTAAATAATTAATTGCTTGATTTTTTTATTGGGTTCAGCAATTGGATGGTTGCTCGCGTAGCGCAAAGTATAGGTTTTTCCCCCTTTTACTATGTCAAAAGTCGAAGGGCAAGGGCGTTCTATTTTTTTAACAGTGTCCTCTTGCGCTGTGGTAAAGGTGGGGATTGCAAAAAGGAAAAATAGAAAAGGAATAAGATATTTCATCTTGATTAAAAATTTTTATATAAAATAGATTGGGTAATTTTCATGGAAATATTATTCTATAACAACTTTGACTTGTTTAAAAATGCTCCCTTTTTCATCACTAAAAGCTAAAATATAAATCCCACTACTGAGGGGGTTGATGGAATCTAAACGGGCTTGTTGGTTATTGGTTTCTATGGTTTTTTCCACCATTAATTGTCCTTGTAAATTGTAAAGTCTGATTAAAATAGGTCGTTCCAAAGGTTTATCAAAGGTTATATTTAAGGTATTGTGCGCTGGATTCGGAAAAACGGTGATATGTAAAGAGTTTATTTCAGCGGTTGCAGATGTGCAGCCAAAATTTATAGAATTGAAATAATGTTTTGCTAAATACACTTTTAAAGCATTGGCTAATTCGATAGCAAATCGGTTGCGATTCTCATAGGTATTGCGAACACCCG
>JANMYC010000367.1:0-3156 GCA_031381715.1 Saprospiraceae bacterium | reverse complement strand
ACCCACAGTTGCGCCTTTTTGATGGCCAGCTTTGGTGATTTTTTCCATATCATATAATTGCCCAGTGTAGTAATTGATGCCTCCCAGTAAAACAAGCGCAATCGTATCTCCTTCATTTTCAATGACTTGTAAAATATCTTCTGTGCGGAGGCAGTCTTCGCCCTCTCTGGGCATCAATTCTATGATGGATACTGAGGGGTCGAATCCATGAAACCGAACTTGACTTTCAATGGCGTATTGATCGCTTGGAAATGCACCACCTTCCATCAATATTTTGAATCGTTGAGCCGTCGGGCGATAAAATGACACCATCATGAGGTGCAAATTAACGGTCAAAGTATTCATGATAATCACTTCTTCTGGTTTCGCTCCTACGATGGGGGCAGCCAATTCGGAAAGGTTTTTATGATAACTCAGCCACGGCGTTTCACCCGCAAACCACCCTTCTACACCATGATTTTTCCAATAATCCAATTCATATTTTATGGCTTTTTCAGTCGCTTTAGGTTGTAAGCCGAGTGAATTACCGCAGAAATAAATCGCTTTTTTACCCTTGTGCTTAGGGCAATGAAATTCATTCCGAAAAGAGCGGAGTGGGTCAATAGCGTCGAGTGACCGAGCGAATGAGAGCGTATTTTCAAAAATCATTTAATTTAGACTTTAGACGGATAGACTATAGATTTTTAGACTTTTTACTGAGGGGGTATTTTATAGTTTTTTATTGAAAAATCATGAAAAAGAAGATGTTTTTAACCAATTATCAGCATTTTTCATGAAAAGAATGGTTTATATAAATCGGATAAAAAAATGATTGGATTCCCACTGATTCCCACCCAATTGCTATCGGGTAGATAATCCTCAATTTCAATATCAGCAAAAGAACTTATAAATTCTTTTCTATCAAAATCAATGAAAAAATAGAGTTCTAATTTTTCATTTGAAGTAGATTCTCTAAGTAGTTTTACATCTTTAAATGAAACTTTATCTTCTTCAATTGTTTTCAAAAATGAATCTACTAAATCATCATTTACATTATAAATATGATTACGGAATACATAATCCCATTTATGAGGCTCGTAAAAAGGGTCATACTTTTTATAGTTTAAAATCCACCAAGCAATCGGCATTAAATATATATTTGATATATTATTATACTTGATAGCACCAAATAAGTAATTATCCTGAATTTTCTTTTTTAGATTGTTCATGAAATTTAAATAATCAATTATTAGCATAATAAAGAGTCTTCTAAATGACGCAATATCGGTGATTTAGAAGACTTTTTAAAATGAAAAAATAAGAAAAACTATTTATGGCGCTCTTTTAATATATCAATTACTTCTTCCAATTCGTAGTTTTTAGCGGCGAGTAGGACAATGTAATGGTACATCAAATCAGCGGCTTCGTTGAGAAAGAGGTCTTTATTATCGTCTTTGGCTTCAATAACGAGCTCGATGGCTTCTTCGCCGACTTTTTGAGCCACTTTATTGATACCTTTTTGAAATAAAGAGTTCGTGTAGCTCTTGGATACTGAGGGGTCTTCCTTTTTACGGGCTTGAATGACTCGCTCAAGATGTTTCAAAAAATTTGAATCCATATTCTTTTCTCCCCAGCAAGTATCCGTACCTGTGTGGCAGGTGGGTCCATCGGGCGTGGCTTGTATCAGAAGCGTATCAGCATCGCAATCAGCTTGAATACTGACCACGTTTAGGAAATTATTGGAGGTTTCTCCCTTCGTCCAAAGTCGATTTTTGGAGCGGGAGAAGAACGTAACTACCCCTTCAGTACACGTCTTTTCGAGGGCTTCTTCGTTCATGTAGCCGAGCATGAGCACTTTAGAAGTGTTAATATCCTGTATAATTGCTGGCACTAAACCGTTAACCTTTTGAAAGTCAACGGATTTTAAATTAAAATTAATTTTCATTTTATAAAAAATAATCAACTGATTGGCGTATTATTTGAGGGGACAAAGGTAGAGTAAAAAAAAGGAAGAATAGAAATGAAATCATAGAACAAATTAAAATTCGAGTTTTTATTTTCAAAAATAATTAATTTTTATAGTCAAAATTTAATTTCGTAAAATACTTGTTCAGTTAGTTTAAAATTTTGAGAAGCTTTTTTAATGAAGCACTAAAATTTTAAAGTATTGATTATCAGTAGTTTTTAAATAATTATTATTCGTAAGTGTTTAAGGAAAAGTTTTTAAAAATTAGTGTCTTTTTTACACTAAGTGAGTCTCTAAATCGTTATTGTTTTTAGAATCAAAGAGTTTTATTAAATTTTTTGAAATCACCCACATTATTTTTGAGCTCACCCGATTGTTTAACTTTTTTTTAAACACATTTTAAATGACAAATTTTCTTTATTTATCCGAGTTGTTCGGAGAGCAGTTGAGATTAAAAGAAATCGCTGCCAAAGAAGCAAATGCTTCTAAAACAAAATCAGTGAATGACGCTAACTTGAAACAAGTAAAAGTCACTTGCTGATTCATGATTTTAAAACTAAATTGAATCCTTTATATTTATTCATCCAAATTTTTAAGAAAACAATTAATTTTCAGAAAAATGGCAACTAAAAAGACAGCAACTCCCAAAGCTGAAACAGCACCTAAAGCTGCTACTAAAACAGTAACTCCAAAAGTTGAAACAGCGCCTAAAGTAACTGCTGAAACAGCACCAAAAGCTACTACAAAGAAAGCGGCTGCTTCAAAATCTACTAATCAAGTAACTTTCAGCCTTCCAAAAGAGGCTGTTGCTACGGCTAACAAAGTAACGGTGGTAGGTGATTTTAACAACTGGGACATCAATGGTGGTGTAGAATTGAAGAAACAAAAAGATGGTTCTTTCAAAACTACTTTCGAACTTGAAGCAGGTAAAGAATACCAATACCGTTTCCTTTTAAATGGCGAAGTTTGGGCTAATGCATGGGATGCACCTAAATATGTACCAACTCCTTTCGGCGTTGATAATTCAGTTGTTATCGCATAATTCCGCCTTTTTTAAAGTCGGAAAACTATTATAAACAAAAAAATATACTATTAAAAAAGCGAATCCGTGAGGGTTCGCTTTTGTTTTTAAGTAATCGGATGATGTTAATTGATATTGGGATATTGAGATAATTTATTGATGATCAATGTTTTAAATAGAAATATCCCAA
>JANMYC010000365.1:0-4940 GCA_031381715.1 Saprospiraceae bacterium | reverse complement strand
TCATTGTTCAGATTTGCCAATAATTCAGGTATTTTCAAGGAATCCGTTGGGTCATATTCATACGAAATAGAAATAGGAACAATATTGAGCGTGCGGAAATACGCCGATAAATCCCCACTTGGAGCAGGAATAGACAGCATTTTTAACACGCCTGGGTGCGTGGCATCAAGCCCATCTTTCGTTCTGCCTTCGCGCTGAGCCAACCACACTGAGCGATTATCTTCAGTGATTAATTTATGGATATACTCCGACATCAAGCGCGAACTTTGCAATAATTCACGAGGCGGTAGGTTGCGAAGAACTAAAAAATTGCGATTTATCTTAGATAATGTATATAAAAACGGCTTTTTAACCAAATTATCACCAATCGCTGACGCTGTTAGCAACATGTCATTGCTGAATAAAGTCATATTGAGTAACGATGTATCCAATATAATATCCCGATGGTTGGAGATAAAAAGATAGGCTTCATCCTTTTTCAATTTCTCGAAACCAGAAGTTGTCATCCCCTCAGTACAACTGACTTCCAAAATTCGATTCAACGAATTATAGACCACTTGTCCTTGAAAATCCTGCGTAGATTGGATATTATTCAATATTTCAACCCATTCTGCCGTGGATTTATTCGGAAAAGTAAATTCCATTATGGCTTCCATCATCGGGTCATTCACGAGTGGACGAAGGGCAGCATTGACTTCATCGTCGTAAAAAGGGCGAATACTATCGAATTTTGAATCTTTTAACATGGATATAGAGGTATTTAAAATCAAAACAAACTCTTGCTTTGGTGGCACAAAGTTAATTTCTATTAATATCTTGATGCTACAAACGGGCTATATTTTTTTATTTAAGTTGATAACCATATCAAGCTCCTCAGTCTTGATTTTTGAAATACCCATTTCAATAAAAAAAGAGATGTTTTATTAAAAAACATCTCTTCCAAACTAAAATATATAACACAACCAAATGCTTGTTTTTAAGTGAAAAGTGAAAAGTGAAAAACGAATAGTGCTTAAGAACGTTTTTCACTATTCACTATTCACTATTCACTTTTTAAAACTGCGCCGTTTCAGTACTATGTTTCATTGCCATAGTAGATGAATTGCCTTGTTGAACCACGTTTTGAACAAAATCAAAATATTGAGTACCCACAAAAGCTTGGTGTTTGACGGCTGTGAAACCCTTGCTTTGAAGCGCAAATTCGCGTTGTTGCAATTCCGAAAAACCAGCCATTCCTCGCTGCTTATAAGCCAATGACAACTCAAACATGGACGTATTCAAAGCATGAAAACCCGCTAAAGTGATAAATTGGAACTTATAACCCAAGTCAGCAATGCGCTCACGGAATGTTTCCATGTCCTCAACGTTCATGTATTTTGCCCAGTTAAAAGACGGGGAACAGTTATACGCCAACATTTTATCGGGGTAATGACGGTGGATTTCTTGAGCGAACTCACGCGCCACGCCCATATCAGGATTGGAGGTTTCCATCCAAATCAAATCAGCGTATTCAGCGTAAGCCAAACCACGTGAAATACATTGCTCAATGCCATTTTTTACGTAATAAAAACCTTCACTCGTGCGCTCGCCCGTGATGAATTCTTGGTCACGCTCATCAATATCGCTCGTAATCAAGTCAGCCGCCTCGCCATCCGTACGAGCAATTAAAACTGTTGGAACACCCATTGTATCGGCTGCCAAACGGGCTGCGATGAGTTTATTCACGGCTTCTTGAGTCGGAACGAGGACTTTTCCACCTAAATGACCACATTTTTTAGCACTGGATAGTTGGTCTTCAAAATGAACACCCGCCGCACCAGCTTCAATCATATCTCGCATGAGCTCATAAGCGTTCAAATTTCCGCCAAAACCTGCTTCCGCATCGGCAATAATGGGCGCAAACCAATCAATATTCCCTTCACCACTCACGCTTTGGATTTGGTCACGGCGCATAAATGCATTATTGATGCGGCGAACAACAGTCGGAACGGAGTTAGCAGGGTAGAGGGATTGGTCGGGATACATTTGACCCGCCAAATTCGCATCCGCTGCCACTTGCCAACCGCTCAAGTAAATAGCTTCCAAGCCCGCTGCAACCTCTTGAACCGCCTGATTGCCAGTCAGAGCACCCAATGCACCAACACACTTTTGGGTAGTGAGTTTTTTCCATAATTTCTCTGCACCATTGCGCGCCAGCGAGTATTCAATATTGAGGCTACCTCTCAGTTTTAAAACTTCTTCGGCTGAGTACGGGCGGTTGATGCCTTTCCACCGTGGATTAGTTGACCATTCTTGACGCAGTAGTTCTGCCTGTTCTTGAAACGTTTTCATAGACTTCATAATTTAGCTTTATTTAAATAACTTGGTTAGGACTGTTATCAGCGTATTGAAATGCTTCTCAACCGCTTGATGAAACAAAGATATAGATTATTTTCTATTAGCGAATTATTCGCTAATAGAGTTTTATTTTCTTTTGAAACCTTTATGTGATTTTTAACTTTACTTTTTTTATTTAAATAATTGAAAATCAATGATTTATGATGCTTATTTGTCCGATATTCAAAGAGGATAATTATGCTTTTTTATCTCTTTTTTTATTTTATAAAAACAATAAAAAACCTTTTTTTTGAAATTTCCATGAAAATACTGAGGGGTAGTTGAATTTTACTGATTAGTATTTTTTACTATATTATTCGTTATATTATTTTTTATCGTCATCATATAAATACCAAAACACCGTGATTGCAATTCCCTTTTGCCGAGGTTACCTTTGCAGTTCCTTTCATTCCTCCCACCATGATAATAAAACTGAACACTTTATAATCTTAATATTCTTTATTTATACATAAAACAAACTATGAAAAAAACTACATACTTACACCAAATTATATTGGTGATGCTCTCCATTTGCCTATACGGCACAATGGCAGGAAACACTTCTTTTGTGCTCAATGATGGTGGAAAAAAGCCTTTATTATCTGCGAATATTCCCGTTTTTAAAGATATATTTTGCTTGTCATCAAAAAATGATGGTGGTTTAGGCATTGGGAAGTACTTTTCTCAAAGCCTCACGGCAGCAATAACCGCCAGCCAAACGTCCATTTGTAAAGGCAGTTCTACTACATTGACTGCAGCATTAACGGGCGGTTCACAACCATTCAACTATGCCTGGTCAAATGGTGAAATCACCCCCTCAGTATCCGTCAGCCCCAATGCAAATACGAATTATAGCTTGACGGTAACAGATGCCGACGGAACTTCAATATCTGTAAGTCAATTAATAGAAGTAAAAGAAGCCCCTTTGGCACCTTTTTCAGTCTCGTTTGTGGATTGTGGGAGCACATTACCCAAAGCCCACTCAACGCCTTATGGTTTTAACCAGACGTTTGAATGGTACTCCAATCCGAATCGCACGGGTGACATTATTCCCAGTAGATTGGTTAGGGAAGTTCAAGATGGAGAAACAAGTATAGTCTCCGATTTTGTTTTTAATAGAGGTACAACTACTTTAAATACAAGCTATTACGTATTTGAAAAAGGCTCAAATGGTTGTTATAGCCCCGCCACAGAAGTGCCCATTACGGTATATCCAGTTCCTCAAACGACACCGACTGTAGTGACTAACTTCGCGTGTGGTACCAGCTTTAAATTTGAAGCCATACCCAGCGGCAATAATACCATAGAGTGGCGCACTGATTTTAGAGCCATATTTTTCGGTGAAACTGTTGGTACTGAAAACAGCTACACACTTCTGAATCCTCAAAATAAAAGGGATAGCCTGTGGGTTTTTGAGGTCAGTCCGAACAGATGTTATGGCGCGCCTGCCTTGGTTCGGATATTTCCAACGCCACCAGCACCACCCGTCACCGATATTTCGTTGTGTGTAGGTGATGCTTCAAAGCCAATTTTTACGAATCCTGATTACAGATGGTACACGGCTCCGACAGGCGATTTTCCAAGATTCCCCGCGGCGGAAATAGTTGCGACGGCACCTTCATCGAGCACTTTTTATATTTCTCAAATAGTGGATGGTTGCGTGAGTGCCACTCGAAGTGAATTGAAAGCGATTGTCAGCCCAATCCCTGCGGCACCTAAAGTAATTGATATCGAATATTGCGAAAATGAAACAGCCTCAGCTTTGACAGCGGGCGGTAATAACTTGAAATGGTACGATGCCAACGGTGTACTTTTAAACGCTGCCCCTACACCTTCAACTTCTGCAGTGGGTCAAACATCTTATTCAGTATCTCAGACAGTAAATAATTGTGAGAGCCCAAAAGCGGTAATCAATGTTAAAATAAAAGCCAGTCCAAGCACCCCCTCAGTATCGAGCGTGTTGCAACCGACTTGTAGTGTTTCGACTGGTAAAATCGTTTTAAATACTCAAGCGGGCGTTGAATATAGCTTTGATAATGGTTTGACATATCAAGCATCGAATGAAAAATCGGGCTTAAGTGCGAGTGACTATAGAATAAAAGTTAAAAATGCGGCGGGTTGCGAATCGGGTATTTTAACGGTAAAAATCGATGCAGCACCGAATGCTCCAAGCACTCCAACTGAATCGAGCGTAACTCAACCGACTTGTAGTGTTTCGACTGGTAAAATCGTTTTAAATACTCAAGCGGGCGTTGAATACAGCTTTGATAATGGTTTGACTTACAGCATTTTAAGTGAAAAAAGTGGCTTAAATGCAGGTAATTATTCAATTAAAGTTAAAAATGCGGCGGGCTGTGAATCAGGTATTTTAACGGTGAAAATAGATGCTGCACCGAATGCTCCAAGCATCCCCTCAGTATCGAGCGTATTGCAGCCGACTTGTAGCGTTTCAACTGGTAAAATCGTATTAACGGCTCAATCGGGAGTTGAATACAGCTTTGATAATGGTTTGACTTACAGCATTTTAAGTGAAAAAAGTGGCTTAAATGCAGGTAATTATTCAA
>JANMYC010000323.1:0-12201 GCA_031381715.1 Saprospiraceae bacterium | reverse complement strand
GCCCCATCCTGAAATGGAATTAGCGACGCCCGAAAAATTAGAAAAAGCACCTACATTCGACCCTGTTTATACCTCCACCGCCAAATTAGATGCGAAGGGATTGGATGCAAAGGGTCAAAGAAAAATCATCAAAACCCTTTTGGATAAGCTCAAACCAGATGATTTAACTGAAAACCTGCCAGACTACATTCGACAAAAATTCAAGCTACCCCCTCAGTATCAAGCCATTCGGGGCATTCATACGCCCGAAAATCAGCATGAATTGGATATGGCGCGCAATCGTTTAAAATTTGAGGAATTATTCTTCCTTCAATTGAAACTTTTGCAAGCAAAAAAAATACGCAAAGGCACTATCAGAGGACACGTTTTTGAAAAAATTGGCGATTATTTCAATACATTTTATAAGGATATTCTACCTTTTCCATTGACCAATGCCCAAAAGCGGGTTATCAAAGAAATACGCAGCGATTTAGGATACGGGGCTCAGATGAACCGCCTTTTACAAGGCGACGTTGGCTCTGGCAAGACGATTGTAGCCTTTATGACGATGCTCATTGCCTTGGATAATGGCTATCAAGCGACCATGATGGCACCTACCGAAATATTGGCGCAACAACACTTCGATGGCATATCAAAATATTGTGAGCAGCTCAATATTGGTGTCGGTTTTTTAAGTGGCTCTATTAAAGGTAAAAAGCGAGAGGCATTATTAAAACGGTTGAAAGACAATGAGATACAAATATTAATTGGTACTCATGCGATATTTGAAGATTGGGTAGAGTTTCAGAATTTAGGGCTTGCCATCACCGATGAGCAACACCGTTTTGGTGTGGAGCAACGGGGTAGATTGTGGCGTAAATCCAAGCCTTATCCGCCTCACGTACTCGTTATGTCCGCTACGCCAATCCCTCGTACACTTGCCATGACGCTTTATGGTGACCTCGACGTATCGGTTATTGATGAACTACCAGCGGGTAGAAAACCCATCGTCACGCAACATAAAACGGAGAACCATCGCCTGCGGGTCATTGGTTTCATAAGAGAGGAAATCGCCAAAGGGCGACAAATTTATGTCGTTTATCCGCTCATCGAAGAATCCGAAAAACTGGATTTATTGAACCTCATGGAAGGGCACGAATCCCTCAGTAGAGACTTTCCGATGCCCGAATATCAGATTTCGATAGTGCACGGTAAAATGCCCGCAAAGGACAAAGACTTTGAAATGCAGCGTTTTATCAAGCATGAAACCCAAATTATGGTCGCTACAACGGTCATTGAGGTAGGTGTAAACGTACCAAATGCCTCCGTTATGGTCATTGAACATGCCGAGCGTTTTGGACTTTCGCAGTTGCACCAACTGAGGGGTAGAGTAGGGCGTGGTGCTGAGCAATCTTATTGTATCTTGATGTCCAGTTTTAAACTTTCAGCGGATGCCAAAGAGCGCATCCAAACCATGTGCCGCACCACCGATGGCTTTGAAATAGCCGAAGCCGACCTCAAACTGAGGGGTCCCGGTGATATTGAAGGCACCGCTCAAAGTGGTATTTTGAATCTTCATATCGCCGACCTTTCAAAAGATGGTAAAATTTTAACTGCTGCCCGTCACATAGCTATTGAAATATTAGATACTGACCCAAGCCTTGCTAAGGATGAACATCTTTGCCTCAAAGACTATTTAGAAGGAGAAGCCAAAGACAGAAAACTTTGGAGCCGAATTTCGTAGAAATTTAAACTTATTTTTAGCCTTTTAATGAGCGGGTACTATCATTGAGCGAATTTATTCCATCAAAGGTTAATTGTAATCAGGCTTTTTTATTTTGAATAAACATATTAATGGCTTTAAAATACCATTTTTTTAATAAAATAAAAGGGTTAAAAGGGATTTTCATGGCATAATCATATTATCTTTGGATTACAATTGTCAATCTCACAAAAAGGATACCGATACTATGACTAAAAATTATACACACCTCTTATCCATTTTTCTCTGATTCGCACAGCCATAACGCCATAAAACGATAGAATTTACTATTCAATAAAATGTCATTTTATTGATAACAGCTGATGTACTGAATGGGGTACAGCTATTATTGATTTGTTAATCTTACAAATTTAAAAACTATGAGCATCATCAAATCCCTTGACAAACTGGCAACAGGGAGGCAAGTTCTTTTCTTATTTGGCATATACATTATTTTTGCTGCCTTTGTCTTACCATCTTGCGAAAAACGCATTCATGACGCGGCATTGAACAACAGTATTTCCGTGTTAGATCTTTCTTTTGGGTTTTCACCCGTCTTCGCCCACGAAACTTTAAGTCAGATGGGTGAATCAGGGCGTCAAATCTATCTTTGGGTTGAGTCCACCATTGATATAATTTACCCCATTCTTTACGGTGTTTTCTTTGCAGTTTTGATGCTTTTTCTGTTCCGTAAAAGCGGTCAAAGTATTTCAACACCCTTAAAAAATCTCGCATTTCTTCCACTTTTGGGTATGGCTTTCGATTGGGGCGAAAACATCGGCATCATACTACTCATCGGTGGATTTCCTCATTTTACTGAATCTTTAGCCCTTTATACATCCAATATGGGTATTATAAAATGGATATTTGACGTTTTAAGCTTGGGAATAATCGCTTTGGGCTTTTTAGGCTGGGGGAAGTCAGCCGTGACAAGTTTTTAGTTTCTTTTAAAAGTAAAAAGCGACCCCTCAGTAATGGGGTCGCTTTTTGCATTTTCAATTCACTAATTTCGTTGAAAAATTATTCCTCTTGCTCAAAATACATTTTATAAAAAGGTTTCCCTTTCTCCTCATCAAAACCTCTTTCAATCAAATCTCGGCGACCATGCACGTAAATACTGAAATTAGAATCCAATTTTATCACACTTTTGAATGCTTTACTACCCGTTTTACGTAAAGCTTGCTTGCTAATATCAAATTGGTCAGCCAAAGGAACATCGGCTAATTTTTCATATTCCTCTTTGAATTCCTTAAATGCGTCCTGTTGCTCAGCATCTGGGAAAAGAGTATTTGCAAAATCCTCCACCTCAAACATATCATTTTCCTTGAAATAATGTGATGAGCGATTCATCAAGTCGATTTTATCCGTTTTATCCAAACCAAATTTAGGTGCCGCTTTTTGATTAATAAATTCGCTCGCCAAATTGACATAATGCCGTGTATTAAAATATCCATCCTCAATGGGCTTCACATGAAGAAATTGTTGCATCCATACTGAGGGGTCTGATTTTTTACTCACCGTATCCATCGCCAACACCCGATAACCTTCCGCTTCGTCCACGCCAAATATCAAAGCCGCCATCGCCAGTTTACCCGAAGCAATGCCTTCACCCACTTGCAAAGCGAACGACTCCGCCGTGCGCTCTACGCGTAAAAAAGGGTCTTTATGCACTATTTTAAAAATGCCAATCGCAGGCACGGGTTCGCCCATTAATTCCACACTTTCAAACAAGCCGATAAAAAATTCACCGCCCGTAAATTTTGAATTTGTGGAATAATCATACAAACGTTGCGTGAGTATCGCCGCCTGTTCTGAAAGTGTCTCAGGATTTTCAAAAATAGTCATGCACGACTGATACACCGCGTTATGACTCAAATCCTCATCATTATTGAAGTAAAAATACTCTTCCGTCTTTTCAAAAGGCTTAAAAAACGTGGTTAAAAGCACTTGATGTGCATAATCATTTACGTTCACCAAAGTTGATTTTGGAATGACAACACCCTCATTCAGCTCTTTATTTCCAGCCCAAGTGATAGCCAAGCGCACAATATTCGTTTGAGAATAATCAATCATATTTTTATTTAAATTTTTTAAAAAGGTATCTAAAGCATGAACATTTAAAGTCTAATATAATATCTCATTATCTATTTCAAAGAAGCCAAAGCGGCATCTATTTCTTTTTGTTCATTCATTTTTTCAATAAAATATGGGGCAGTTGCACGCTCACCACAATCTGGCATTGAGCAGCGTTCACACGTTGTATTCACTACTTTTACCTTGATATTTGGGTCACTCAGAAAGCGGAAAAGGCGGCGTGCATTATCATCTATTAAAATGCCCAGAGTTACGCTCATGCTCTCTTTATGATTAGAAGTATTCGGTTTTGCCACTGTCACACAGAAGTAAGATAGCTCAGTTTCCCAATAATTGGATATTTGGGCATCACATACTTGAGTGGTCGTTTTATCCAATTGCAAGCTTGTGCGGAGTTGTTTTATGGCATTCACCGACACCCAACGGCGGCAATAATGCTCATGTAGTTCGTTGGCATAAGGCTTATGGATACGGCTCAAATGCAATTCTTTATTCATTTTAAAAACCTTCAAATGCTCATCCGCCTGCAAGCGAATAAAGAATAAGTCATTGATTTTGAAGTGTTTAGGTAAAATATTGGATAAACGCTGAATCAGCATTTCAGCCGTTACATTGTATTTTACCGTCAGATTTATAAAAGCTTTGGGATTCCAAACCGAGCTTTCTGCCCAAGTTTTTATATCACTTACCATATCATGTTTAGGCATCAGAAATGCCGATGCAAAGTAAGAAGCCTTAAAATTATTGAATAGTTTTTCGAAGTTTTCAGCCTTCATAATGACCGTTTCATAAGGACGTTCTTTAAGCTTCATGTATTGAAAACCCAATTCCCGCGCCAATAAAAAATTCTCTTGCGCGCTCGTCAACTCCTTATTCAAGTGCAATCTCTTCGCTCCCTCAGTATAATACGACCTTACGCCTTTCAGTACCTTTTGTGAAGCCAATTTCTTTCTATCAACTGTTATCGAGTACTGCTCTTTTAATAATTTCTCAAGGCTTTCAGTTGAAAAAACACCTTTTGTGCTTATATTATTTTCTGTTTTAAAATGCGCCACTGCTTGCTCAAGGTCTTCAAAATAATTATCATTCATATCCTGATAACTTCTCAAAGCAGCCGTGTAAAAATTCTCACTCTGCATCTGATAGTTGCGCGCCAATTTGATGATAGTAGAAATAAAAGCGTTTAATTTGTCAGGAGCATTGATAAAAAGTTCCAATAATTTATCTGGGCTAATCCCAAACATTTCCATCGGGAAAACCTTGAAAAACTCTGATTCCAAAAGGTCAATAATCGGCTGCAATCGCTTGGAGGCGTGAATCGAAACCAATTCATCATAGCTGCTATCCAAGGCTTTAGCGAGCAATAGAATTTTATCTGCTTTAGGGTATTTTTTACCCTTTTCAATTTCATGTACATACGACATCGAAAGATCCGCAGCATCAGCCAATTGTTGATAAGATAAGCTTTTTTGTTGCCGCAAATAGGCTATTTTTAAGCCAAATATGGTGCGTAATTTATCCTGATTGAGCATAATAGTTGTGTTAAAATAGAGCTAAATGGCTATTCCAATCCCTAAAATAAAGATTTTACTGAGGGGGTATCTGATTTTAAGTCTAACGAAAAAAAACGTTTAACAGCGTAATCAAAATAAGTATAAAATATTGATTATCAATATTTTATAAAAATAAAGCTTTTTTGGCTGAGCAAATTTAATAAATTAAATTCACTTCAACGATAAAAAATAATTTAGCGAATTATTCGCTAATTGAAAATAATCCGTAAATTTGTTGACATTAGGCGACAATAGCTAGGCAACAGACGACAGAAGGACATATTTTACGAATTTTTAAATCTGTCACCCGTTGCCTAACGACTGTCGCCTTTTAAAAACCAAATTATAAATCGTAATAAAAGTAAAGCTATGATTATGACCGCCACCAGTCCAACCAAGTCCTATAAAATGCCCTTAGATACCACTATTTTAGGGCAATATACTGAGGGGTATGCCGAAATTTTAACACTTGAAGCTTTGGTATTTTTAAAAGAACTGCATCTTCATTTCAATGCTCGACGGCTACTTTTACTCAATGCGAGAGATGCCCGTCAAAAGCGCATTGATGCAGGAGAGTTACCCGACTTTTTACCTGAAACCAAGCATATCAGAGAGGCAGATTGGATAATCTCACCTCTCCCTGCCGATTTGCAAGACCGACGAGTAGAAATCACGGGTCCCGTAGAGCGTAAAATGGTGATAAACGCGCTCAATTCAGGCGCTAAAATGTTCATGTCCGATTTTGAAGATTCCAACACGCCTTCATGGGAGAACAATTTGGAAGGACAAATCAATCTGAGAGATGCCATACGCCGCACCATTTCATTTAAAAATGAAAACGGAAAAGAGTACCACTTAAATGATGAAATTGCTACTTTACTCGTGCGCCCACGCGGTTGGCACCTCAATGAAAAGCACATTCTTTTCAATGGAGAAGAAGCAAGTGGTAGCTTAGTGGATTTCGGATTGTATTTTTTTACCAATCATAAACAATTGAAAGAGAATGGTTCAGGCCCTTATTTCTATCTTCCAAAAATGGAAAGCCACTTGGAAGCCCGCCTTTGGAATGATATATTCGTATTCGCACAGGAATACGTTGGCATACCCACTGGCACCATTAAAGCGACCGTTTTAATAGAAACTATATTGGCAACATTTGAGCTCAACGAAATCCTTTATGAACTCCGTGAGCATTCAGCGGGATTGAATTGCGGAAGGTGGGATTATATTTTCTCTTTTATTAAAAAGCTGCGCAATTTGGGTTCTTGTTACGTCTTGCCTGACCGCTCAAAGGTGACAATGGCGGTACCGTTTATGACTAACTACGCAAATCTCGTTGTTAAAACGTGTCATCGGCGCAATGCACCCGCAATAGGAGGGATGGCTGCTTTTATTCCCGTTAAAAATGACCCCATCGCTAATGAAAGCGCGCTCGAAAAAGTTAGACAAGATAAAACGCGTGAAGTGAGCATCGGGCACGACGGGACTTGGGTAGCGCATCCCGGTTTAGTACCCATAGCGATGCAGATTTTTAATGATAAAATGCCGACACCTAACCAAATTTCAAGGCAAAGGGATGATTTCAATTGCACCGCAGCCGACCTTTTGGAGGTGCCCAAGGATACAATTACTGAGGGGGGGCTTTGTCACAACATTAATGTGGGCATTTTATACATCGAAAGTTGGCTTCGGGGCAATGGCGCAGCGGCTATTTATAACCTCATGGAAGATGCTGCCACGGCTGAAATATCCCGCACCCAAGTATGGCAATGGATTAAAAATAGCTCGAAATTGGATGATGGTCGTACGGTTACTTACGAACTCTATCGCCAATTATTGCCGTCTGAATTAGGTAAAATAAAGGAATATGTGGGTGAAAAGGCTTTTGAGAATGGAAAATTTAAAGAAGCCATTGATTTATTTGATGAATTGGTGAAAAGTAAAGATTTCATTGATTTCTTAACCCTCCCTGCCTACGACATGATTAGTTGATTTCTCTGGAATTTTAATAGCATTAATTGTTGAGGGGTTATTCCATGTATTTGGAATGACCCCTCAGTATATTTATCGTAAAACGTAAAATAGCTATTCAATTTTCATTTCGTCCAGTATCTGACGCACTTTTTCAGCAGGTAATTGTACAATCTCGGCAATGATTTCAATACTCAGCCCTTTCATCCGAGCGTTGCGGATAACGATAGACTTTTCTTCAGCAATGCCTTCTGCTTTACCTTCTGCTTTACCTTCTGCTATTCCTTTTTTTATCAAATAATCGTATGATGTCATTGTGTATTCTTTTAAAGGTGATGGAATTTGATTGACCATATTTTCGAGAATTTCACCGCTAAATTCGGTATTTTTCAGTAAATATGCAAACATTGTTATCATAAAATCTGTACCCAACGAGGTTTGGCTTAAATCTTCGGTTTCAATGAATAAAACGCCGAAATTGTGGCGTAAATAGTTCGGGTCATTGATGTATCTGAGTGCTAAAAGTACATTTTTTAGAAGCCCAATTTTAAAAGCAATAATATCTTTATCAGAATATTGTCCAATATCTATCAATTCATAGTTGAATTGTGGGATATATTGCAAAAAATCGTCATCAATACCGTCAAAATATTCTGCCATAGGTCGATTATTCCACCTGCCTTCACCATGATAAAATATGATAGGCACTATGGGTATTAACAATTCCGAACTATTTAAGTTCTTTTCCCATATTTCCAACATATATCGCAAAAGTTGAAGATGCGGATAGGGTACGGGATAACTTTTATGTTCCAATAAAAAAGCTATTCGAATAGACGATTCTTTATAAGGACATTGCCACACCAAATCCGAATAATATTTCGACAACTGAGGGGTTATATACGAATTTGTATCCATCTCTAATTGAGACAAGTCAAGTTTATCTACCAAATTTTTTGGTAAAAATTGGCGAATTAAATCCTGAGTCATTGTTTTATTAGACAATTGTTTTCTGACGAATTCGTCGTGGGATTTATGGGATTTACTATCTTTTTTGCGTTTTGCCATAGTGATGTTTTATGGGTAAAAATAGTGTTTTAGGTTTAAAAAGCTCTACCCCTCAGTATTAAATCGTAAAAAAAACTTAAACTTGTGTTTCGAAACATATCCTTTATTAAAACAACCGTAATAATGCGCTTCAATACATATTTTACACTTTTTATTTTGTTGTTACTTGCCTATTTCCCTTTGTTTTTACACTTAAACTCGATGCCTCTTATGCTTTGGGATGAATCAAGGTTGGCGGTGAGTGCTTATGAAATGCTTCAAAATAAAAATTTTATTGTAGTAACTTATGGCAATAACCCTGATTTATGGAGTGTAAAACCACCTTTGATGATATGGCTTGTCGCTATAAGTTTTAAGTTTTTGGGATATAACGAAATCGCTCTCCGTTTGCCCTCGGCTCTTTGTGGATTGTTTACAGTTTTAGTCATTTATCGTTTTTGTATCACTTTTTTTAAAGATGAAACTGTCGCATTCTTTTCAGTTTTTGTGCTCATTACCACAAAAGGATATATTGATTATCATGTTACACGCACGGGTGATTATGATGCGTTATTAATCCTTTTTCAAGTATGCAGTTACTTATTCTTTATAAAATATCATTTTCAATCTCCTGCTTTTAAACATAAAAAGCACCTTTATCTGAGTGCACTTTTCCTAAGCCTTGCCATACTTACCAAAGGTATTGCTGGATTATTGCTTTGCCCAGCACTTTTGGTTTTTATAATTTTAGATAAAAAGAGTAAGGAGTACTTTACTGTTATTTCTACCTATGGGGCTATCTTAGTTGCCATTTTGCCATTTTCAGTGTATATTATTGTGCGAGAATATTATTCTGGCGGTTACATCGCGGCTCTTTGGAAAATGGAACTTTTTAATAGATATGTACAGGGAGATGGCGATAATGCTATTCTAAATTTTTCTATTTTAGATAAAATCGAATACTATTTGGGCAGGATGTATGACGTGGATTTTAGCCCGTGGTTGTTTGTATTGCCTTTGAGTGTTGTAGCTATTTTTAAATCTGAAAACAAGGTTCAACAAAAAGTGCTCTTACTTTTTATCTTGAATTTCATAGTTTTTATGACTATTATAACCTTTTCTTCTTCAAAAAAACCTTGGTATGAAGCGCCGATTTACCCTTTTTTAGCAGTTGTAGTTGGGTATGGAATCAGTTGTCTATATAATGAGTTGAAATTCTTTTTTAAAGAAAACAAAAATTATCTGTCAAAAGGAGGCTTAATTTTGTTGGCTATTTTTTATTTGGGGTTTCCGTATTTGAGAATATTACAGAAATATCATTTTTCTGTTGATATGGTACACGGATGGGAACAGCGCCAATACAGACCTTTTATGAAGGAACAAAGTACAAAAACGGGCTTTTGTGTTCTGCAGACGGGGTATAATGCATCCATTGAGTTCACTAAAAATGTTTTGAATGAGGAAGGTCAATTTAAAATCCACGCAATATCTATACACGATACGACTACATTTCCACAAAAAATTAATGTGGGAGATAAATATATGGTTTGTGAAAAAGAAGCAAAAGATTCCGTTGATAAATATTTCACTTATAAAACGTTGGACTCCTCGCGTACTTGTGGGTTGATTGAAGTATTGGCAAAGAGGTCCCTCAGTATTTCAGACTCAGGTAAGGCTTTGACTCAGTAAAATGTAAAAACCCGTTTCATTGTTTAAAACATTGAAACGGGCTTTTAGTTAAAGCGTTGAAAATCAATTACTTAACAAATAACTGCACACCAGCAAAATGTAAAATCAATATCAATAAACCGATAGCGATGCGGTACCAGCCAAATACTTTGAAACCATGTTTTGTTAAAAAACTGATGAACGTTTTAATAGCAATCAAAGCCACCACAAATGCGACTGCATTGCCCAAAAGAAGTGTCCAAACTTGCTCATTACTGAGGGGGGCTATCAAACCAGACTTAGTATCCTTAAAATATTCGTATCCTTCTTTGAGGGATGCTGCTGCCATAGTCGGTACGGCTAAAAGGAATGAAAATTCAGCGGCTCGGTGTCGGTTAAGTTGTTGGGTCAAACCGCCGATAATTGTTGCGGCTGAGCGAGATAGACCGGGTAATATCATCGCAAGTACTTGAAAACAACCAATGACGAAAGCATTTTTATAAGTAATATCACTTTTTTCGTTGTCAATGGCTTCATTTTTAGAAAACCAATTATCTACGAATAGTAAAATGATACCGCCTAAAAGCAAAATAGCCGCAATTATCAAAGGGCTACTCAAGAGTTCTTTGATGTGTTTATACAATAATACGCCAAATAGAGCGGCGGGTGCAAAAGAAACGGCTAATTTCAAGTAAATATCAAAGCTTTGCAAAAAGCGTTTCCAATATAAAACCACGACTGAGAGTATTGCTCCTAATTGAATCACCACCTCAAATAATTTGGTGAAACTATCCTCTTGAATGCCCATCAAGGATGATGTGATAACCATGTGGCCAGTTGATGAAACAGGCAAAAATTCGGTTAACCCTTCGACAATAGCAATGATAATGGCTTGTAGATATGTCATATTCGAATTGGATTTTTCGTTTTTAATAGATTAGAGAGTAATTATAAACAGTTTGGTTCAATCCCGAATGTCAGGATTGAACCAATGTTGAAACTTTTTAATGAAAAACAGGGAAATGTTAATTTTCTGTATTCGTTGGATTTTTCTTAAAAATAGCGTAAATCTCTACCACTAAGCCTGCCATAATGAGGAAAGGCGCTAAGATGATACGCACGGGACTATAAATGACGCTCGCGTCCCAGGTGTTCGCATCAGGCATTCCACCTCCTGCCATACAGAGATACCCAACTGCCATAATAGCAATGCCGATAAGCATCCATTTATAATTTTCGCGACCGAATACTAAACTGTCGTTGCGTTGCCCAAATACTGAGGGGGTGTTGGTTGTGCGTGTAACGCGCGGTGTAACCGGAGCTTTAGGAACTGCGGGTTGTACGGGTGGTCGCTGTTGTGGTTTATTAGCCTTTGCCATTATATATTTTTATAATTTTTAATACAATTTAAAATACTTTATTTCAATACGAAACTTGCGTTTCGCCTTATTTTTTAAAGAAATTAGCTACTAAATGGAACATAAATTTATAAATCACTGATTATCAAACTTTTGAAAAGTTTTAAACTTTTCAAAAGTTGCTAAAAGTAAGCAATGTTTTAATTGATATATAATGCCATTTTTTAATACAAATCGTCCAGCCTCATTCTTAAATACTTATTCACGACATAAAACGTGCTGATCCAACTAATGAGTATGCCCAATAAAATAAGCACCAATATACTGCCCAAAAATACGGGACTTTCGAACAAAAGGTTGAGTTCTGGCGTTGATTTTTGCGCAAAATACCAAATTCCGCCAATCATTCCTAATGCCAATAAACCACTAATAAAGCCATTCCAAATGCCCTTTCGGATGTATGGGCGGGTGATAAAACCCCACGATGCGCCCACCAATTCCATGTTTTTAATGATAAAACGATCGGAATAGAGATTAATTCTTATTGTGTTATGGATAAGCGTAACGGCTACAACAATGAACAAAAACGCCGTAATAAAGGCAAAAAGCGCAATTTTTTCTACCGTTTTGGACACATCGCCAATCAAACCTTCATCCATGTAAACATCATTCACTGCCAAATTCTCTTTCAACTTTGAGCCTATTTGCTCAATAGATTCTTTATTGAGATATTCTCCTTTCAAACCCACCGAATAAGCATCAAAAAAAG
>JANMYC010000309.1:0-16459 GCA_031381715.1 Saprospiraceae bacterium | reverse complement strand
ATTCGCCCAACCATTAAGGTAAAAAGTGGAATAATTAACTCGATTAAGCGTGTGAGTACCTTTTACGATTAACCTTTTATTGCGGTACATATCCGCCATTATATTCCGCATATCACCCACGGGCAGCTCATACAACTCATTCATGTAGCCAACCCCCAACTCTAAATCGTGTCGGTTGACATCAAATGTGTAGCGCGTCGTTACCTCAGCGTCGAGATTGGTGTAGTTGTAAATATTTTTTTCACCATTGAGTTCAATGGGTTCTAAAATTGACCACTTTTTAAGCAAATAACTCAAACTCCACTTTTTGAATATAAATGGAAAAGTCTGTTTTAAATAAAAAGAATGTCGATCGCTGTACTGATAAAACAAAATGGTTCGAATGCCCTTGCCCAATCCATTTTCATCTTCCAAGCCTACTCTAAACCACTTGTTCCCCTCGGTAGCACCCAGTTCAAAAATGGGCAAAGCAGTATGGATTTCAGCGCATTTAAAAGTGATAGTAGTATCTCCTTTTTCTATTTTAAAAGTTGCACTTACGTCAGTGAAAAAACGGGTATTTTTAATTTGCTGCACTGCTTGGGCAATACTGACGGAGTCAGCAGGTACCTGTTTTTCCCAACCGATAAATTTGAGCAAATAGGCTGGTTTTGTTCTTTTTACACCCTCAAAAACGACTTTTTGCGCTTCTACACAAAAGGCAATTAGGCTTAAAGAAACCATTAAACTAAGGCGTAAATTTCCTTGATATTTAGATTGTACAGTTTTTATCATGGTACAATATTTATGCTGATAATAGGTTAAATTTTTCAGTAATTCACAAGCTCCATAATAGTCTCCGGGCTCATATATCTTTCTCGTTCTTGAATGCCGCTTTTAGCTGCCCCGCCCCAATCTTTAATCTTCAAATTGTGCCTCACTTCGGTACTCCAAGCCAGTAATTGGTAGCCCAAACCATGTTCAATGGTTCTTCTATCGGTATTGTTTTCAAAAACATCCATCGCTTTTCTACTGAATTGCATGAAAAGCAATTTGACAAAATAAAGCCCTTTTCGCTGATTAAAATCGGCAATATGGCTTATTTCATGTCCTAAAACACCCACTTGGGCATTAAAAGACAGGTTTTTTAATAAAATAGGTTCTAATTTACCAATGGACGCAGAACTGATAACGATTAAATATTTACGGTTTTTCGGTTTTTGGAATGTTGCCCACACTCTGGGTCTCGCTGAAAGAGGGACTATCGCTTTTTTAACTTTAAACTTAATTTTTATATCTTTCAACTCCGGGTAAAACATCAAAGCTCCACTTATTTGCTGTTTGAAAGTGCTGTCTATTTGCTTATTGCGTGACAAATTATCGTTAAAATGCGCTGCAATAAAAGCAGGAGTTATCTCTTTTTGCGGTAAAACTTGAGCGCGAATTCGGGGTAAAAAAGCTAAAAATGTAAGATGTAGGGCGATTATGTTTTTCATTGTCATATTTTCACTAAAACGGAATAAAATTGAAATGCGGCAAATCCTAAAAACGTAAAAGCTATCAATTTATCAATGGTGCCTTGCAGACGGGTCAAGCGTTTCCAAAGTATTTTACCCAACAAAATAAAAAATAAAAAAGCCCCAAATGTGCCCATTGCCGCCGCAAATGAAAAGTAAAAATAAGCTTCTGGTGTAGGTATTAACCAACCATTTTGTACGAATATATTGCCCCATAAAAGCCAAAATGGATATACTATCACGTTTGCAAAACCCAAAACAATGCCTTGATAAAATGTGCTTTTAGGCGACAACAATACCCCCTCAGTATTAGAGCCTTTTTTGAAATTTTGAACGGCTAAATAAATCAAAATGGGGATTGAAATAATCGAAAAAATATTGCTCAATTGCGGTATCGTCAAAAGCACATTCATGCCTAAAAGAGTCAAGCCAATTTGAGCGAACTCGATGACCGTTGCGCCCAAACTGAATGCAATCGCTTGCTTTTGGCGATTAGCGAGTGACAATTGTAAAACAGTCAAATTGAGCATTCCCAACGGCAATGTTCCAATAAAACTGCTCGTAAAACCGAGCCAAAGATGATGCAATATTTCGTTGTAACTCATTGTCAATCAATATTTTTAAATTAAAATTAAGCTTCCCACGTTTCCAATTCTTCCATATCTTTTTGGGCTTTCGCAAATTTTTTATATTCTTTTACTGTCATATATGGCACACCCAAACGGTGCAAGGCGGTCGAAATTTCAAATATCTTTTTCCACAATCGGATATAGGCTGCCCATATTTCAAGAAAAGGAATATTCGGGTCGTAAATGTGCGCAGGGTCAGAGCCCACGCCATTGATTTCCAATATTTTGATATTGCGCCCCGCTTGAAGGTCCGATACTGAGGGGGTCTTCAAATCCAATCTGAAAACGTAACAACCGGGTAAATCCGCTTGGATTTTATCAAAAGCCGCCACCATTTCAGGCGTAATTAAGTGGTTATAATTTAAAAATTTTGTCCCACGGCAATGATTACCAATGGGTTCAACCAATACTTTTTCACCCGATTGAGGGATATATTTTAATAATTCAGGCTTCTCTTTTTCCAATCTTTCTATCTGTAAAACACCTCTTGGATTTTGTTTCAAAAGACAATCTACTGCTTGCCTGCCATCGCCAATAACGGTCAAAAACGCCTTGCCCGCGACGGATTGAATGCCACTTTTACCCGTTTCAGGGTTTTTCCAATACAAAACCGCCGCTTCTACGGGATAATCAATGAACTCTTCAATTAAAAAATTGGTAGGGAAACGCAGAATATGCTCATTGGCTTCCGCCAAATTATCCACTTTTTCAACCATCAATCCCCGACAACCCACCACGGGCTTGAGCACCAACGGAAATTGCATACCCGCTTTTTCAATAATGGATTGCATATCTTCCATCGAATCACTGAGTTGTATCAGCGCATTTTTAGGGCGATACTGAGGGGGTATCCAATTGCTGATGTCCGCCTTGTTTTCACCAACCATACCGCCCGTTGGGATAGCCGGATTAGCCGCCGTGAAAAAAAGCGGCGAGCGCGCGCGGGCAGCGAGATAAGTGCCGTAAAAAATTATTGGGACAGTGTAAATATTGGCGTTCCAATATTCTTTATTCACCAAACGGATGAACCATTTTTTTTGATTAAGGCTTTTGATAAGCCCTAAATTTATTCCCTTATCTAAGGCTATTTTAGTGAGCCAAGAGGGCTTGACCGTAGGGAATCTGGTGGTGGCTGATGTTGTGTTCTCCCAATTCATAATATTGAAAATCAATCGTTTGTGAAGAAAAAAGATAATTGAGTTGCGTTATCGAAACTGTTTGTGGTCCCCAAGGGCGGTGCATCAAAATGCCATTTTCAGGCTCTTCTTTGTGTGGTGTTTGATGAAACAGCCAGAGGTGGGCAGCATCCAAATCCCCTTTTTTACTTTTTAAAAAAGTGGAAAACCACGTTTCTCTTCTGCTCCTCACTTCTGAATTGTAAAGCGTACAACTTGACCAAATTTCAGAATTTTGAGGGTCTATTTGTCTCACGTGACGCGTGAAACCGTCCCAACGGAATTCAAAAAAATAGTTATTTTCACCCGAAATCATGGTAAAAGGTTCAATATTGGTAAAATCATAAGCCTGCCAAAAGTCTTCAATGTCCGAATACTCAAAACTTTCCAACAAGACTAAGCCCCTGCTTTTTCGATAAGGCAAATGCCTTTTATGGATATCAAAAGCGCCATTCAGAAGGCACGTAATCCGCCCCGTGGTTTGGCTGACAGCTAACCAAGTGCCCCCATGCAAAACATCTTTGGGATACATAAGCCCCCGTTTAGCATCTCTCACAATTTCGACGGATGACCGATTGGGCATTTCATCGCGGCTAAAAGTCAAAATGAAACCGTCATTATCGGGCTTGGGATAAAAGCTGAGTGTACACATTTTAGAAGCTATTTTATGCTTGTTTTTGATAGCGTAGAGTTGATGGTGCAATACCAAATGTTTTTGGCAATTCGGCATCGGGCATCAGGCTCAATACCCCAATTTTAATAAAAGCAGCGTGGTGTATCGTGTGTTCGAGATTGTAATGCAGCTCGCGCGCAAGGCTACTGCTGATGAGTGCCGCATTTCCATGCTCACTATCGCTCGTTATGGAGAGGGGGTAATTCAACCGGTTTTTATCCAATTCTTCAAGCGTTTCAATTAAAATATTCACCGTGAAAGTAAAGTATTCAAGGTTGCTTTCTAATAAAAGATCCCGTTGGCGCTTATCGTAATTAACTATTGGGCTATTTTCATATTGAGATAACAAGCATTGATAAAACTCAATGATGTGTCGTGCGTGCATACCAATACTTGAACCCGAAAATATAGTCAAAGGCTTGCTGAATTGCTTGTCATCCATGAGCGCGACCACGCTATTGAGTTCGTTTAAGGTCTGTCTTATGCTTAAAATTAAGTTGTTCATTGTCTTTCTCAATCGTTAAAATTAGCGAAATAAAATAATATAACATTTAAAACTCGGCAAAAACGCCCACTGACATAGACGGTGCCGCCAATACGTTTTGTCCTTTGAAAGCACCTGCCACCCGAGCTGACACGCCAATCGTTTTTTTAGCATTGGCATAATAGAGAAATTCGGGACCAATGCCCATATATTCAACATTGTTTGAAAACAAACCCGTATTTGCTGCTTGAGCCGTACCATTATTGAGGCTTTCAATGCCATTTATTTTTAAAATAGCTAAAAAACGGTCATTAAAAAGTTTATAACCAATTTCAAAATCATAGCGAAATTCGTCTGAAAAGCCCTTTGTTCTATTATTAAAACCCATAGCAGCTTGACTCCACCAACGTTTACCACCCGTTCCCGCGGCTAATTTGAACATTTGATTGAACTCGCCATCACCAGTAAAAAGAGCATCTTCTTGTTTGGCATCGCCCGTTGGCAAACCCAAAGTCAGAGTAGCACTCATGGCAAAAGCTTTTACGGGTAGCGCAAAACGCAATCCCAAATCCACATCGCCAAAGTTATTGTTAGTGATGCCGGGTTCAATTATGTTGTTGGTCTGTCGTCCTTTTGTTTCATTGACAACATTGCGCACGAAAAACGGCACATAAGCAATGGCGGTTATTTTGTTAGTGATGCCATGTTCACCATAAAAACTTGTGGTGTAGTTGCCAAGTGTCCGAAACGGAACAACATCGCCCTTGGTATCGAACACATCGGATGCTTTTATGCTCGTAAAATCCAGCTTATAAAATCCCGTCCCTTTGCTTTTTGTCCACGCTTGAGCGGTCAATACTGAGGGGGTAAGGCTGATTAAAAAAAAGAAGCCAATTATATATTGAATATTGATTTTCATTTTAAAAAGTTGTCATTGTTTGATTATTATGAAAAATTATTTCAATTCGGCGGTGCCAAATAAAGGACCCAAAACACAGTACAGCACCACATATTTATAATCAGCCGGATTGACTCCTGCCGGTATTGTCCACGTTTCAGCACCCGAAAATTTTGTTAGTTTATTAGCCGTTATTTGAGCACTTGCGGCATTCACAGCGTTGCTACCCGGTGTGACGGTGTAGCGTCCGTCGGTATGATTGGTCAGTAAAAGATACACACTGGGTCCTGCACTTACACTAAAATTAGCGTCCGTTACGATTTGAGTAACACCTTTCACCGTCTGAAGGCGCACATTCCCTGCAGCACTGTAAGAACTGGTAACAGGCTTGAAAACGCCTCGTTTGATAAAAGTAGTGTCATTTGAATTGGTGTTAGGGCCAATATCGCTTTGTTTATTGAGAACTAATGAATCCGTAGCAATGCCATTGATCACATAAATAGTGGTTTTACCTAAAGCAATCGCTTTGGCTTTCCCAGTAGCATCTACTGTAATTTTAGACGGGTCACTGCTGCGAAACACGATGTTTTTAGCAGACTCTTCAACGCCATATTTATTGGTGAATTTTATGGAGAAAACTTGCTCTTTTCCCACGGCGAGAGAGTCTATTCGCGGCGAAAGCCTGATTCTTTCACCGATGATGGGGTCGTCAATCAAATCAGTCCCTACACAACTATTGAGCAAAAGGATAGCGAAAAGAGTGGATATTTTAAAAAATTGTTTCATTTTGTATTATATTTAATTCGACAATTTGTCTTTTATTTTACAAATATTCGGACTAAGTTTCACAGAACTATCACAGATAATGTGTTGTCCTGAAATTGCTAACAGTTGCCTACGCAATTGGTATTAAAACAAAAGCTAATTTATCGATATGTTGAAGAAATATTGAGTTCACCCTCTTTAAATTCAGTTTCAAAACGTTTTCTTCGGATATTTTGAGAGTGAATTTAAAGAGGCTAAAAAAGTGCTTAAATAATAACAGGACTGTGTTCTTTCTTTAAAAAATAACCAATTGCTACTATACTCAATACCATAATCATAATCCCTGCTCCGTACACCATAGGCTGGATAAAATCTAACCAACCTGAATCGCTGGCGCTGAAATTCTTAAAAAAGAGAATTGCGACACTGCCCAAGTACCCAAAGGCATCGGCGACATAAAGCAAATAGCCAATATTGCTTTTGTAGCGAAAAAGGGCAATCCAACGCTCAAAGAGGAGGGTATGAAAGGTCACATAGGCTAAATAAGTATTGAAGCCAAAGAGTACCATCCACATGGCAGGAGGTAATAAACCAATTGAAAACAGGTATGTAGTGAGTAATAACAGAATACCACTTAATAAAATAATACCCAAATTGATATAAAAAGCAGTCCGATTATTTTTAATTAAAACCATAAAACCAGCAATAACAAAAATAGCAAGACCAATGGGTAACTCAGCAGTAGCCAATATTTGTGAATTGCCTTCATAGCCCAACTTAGACCATATTTCAACCGCAAAGTTATCTCTTATATCTCTAAAAATGGTTAAAATTATGTAAATGACAACCATTATCACTATACCCCAATGGAAGGATTTGAAGAACCGCTGTCTATCTGCTTTGAGCATGGGAATACGTTCGGTTCTTAAAGCAATGTCATCGATAGTAGGGGGTGGTATTCTATTCAACATCCACACGCCTACAATCAGCATTGGCATAAAAATAAGCGCCGTATAAAATGGCATCCAAAACTCGCTGATATCCCAATTTTGAAGTAAATATTTACCGATTGCTTTGACAAACCCGGATGAAATGATGAAACTAACGCTCATTGCTGCCCCTATTAATTCGGTATTCCGACGACCTTCCATGAACGAAAAAACCAAACCCCAAATCATACCCAACGGTAACCCATTTAAAAACAACCATATAAATCCAATGGATTTGGGTGTAATTGCGAGTAAAAATAAGGCAACCCATGACACACCAATAAGACCCAAGATGGTGATGATGCGTCTTTCAGGTTTCATTTCTGAAACGATTTTGATGCCTAAAAACTTGGAGAGTGCATAGCCAATCACCTGCGCAGTTATCAAAACTATTTTATAATCCACATGCCATAGTTGAAGCCCTTCAAAAGTGGCAGCAGTGAAAGGCTTACGAAAGGCATACATGCTGCAATAAGTTAGAAAACCTGCTGTCATGCAATACAATGAAAACAAAAAATGGCTTGTTTTAGAGGAATTCGTAGAAGTTATCATAAGCCTGTTTTTACGAAAAAACTATCAATTGAAGTCCAGTTTAATCAATTCGGGTAGTTCTCTGACGCTTGGCAGAATATGGGTATGCCTATATTTACCCAAAACTTCAATAGAATTAGCACCACTCAAAACACCAATGTTCCCTTTGCAGCCTGCGTTATAACCCGATAAAAGGTCGGCGGGTGTATCTCCAATTTTGATGACTTCATGAACACTTTGAATACCCAATTTTTGCATGGCATAAAAAATCAAAAATGGGGTAGGGCGACCAACCCCCTCAGTATTTTCAACATCCACGGTAATATCTACAAGCCCATTGTCACGCCAACCCAAACCGGCCATAATCGCATCGGTAACGTCGCGGTGAAAACCCGTATCTGTTGCCACTTTGATACCGTTTTGATGACACCATTCAAAAACGGATTCTGCGCCCAGCATGGCTTGCACGTTATTGCGATAATAAGCAATCATAATTTCAGAATACCGCTCAAAAATTTTCAAGGCTTCTGCTTGAATTTCGGGGAAATTGTACTGCTCTAAATCCTCAAATCGCACTTTTTTACCTTCGTTTCGAGCAATTAAATATTGGTAAAGGTGAATTTTATTGGTTCCGATAGTTTTTTCAAAATCTTCTAAAGTAGCATCGAGTTTGAATTCTATCGCTGCTTCGTGGAGGCTTTTGGCAACGGCATTATCGTCTTCTACGGTGGTGCCTGAAAGGTCAAAAACGACAAGTTTAATTTTACTCATTTAATTTTAAATTTAATTAAATCGAATACCAACCCTGTACGGGTTCTTTTTTAAAGCATATTCAAAAGCTTCATTCACTTGGTGCAACTCAAAATGGTCATGAATCAAGTCGTCAAAAGGAAAGAGATTGTGGTTTTTTTCAATAAAATCTACGGCGGCTATGAAATCTTGCGTATTGTAATTGTGCAAACCTTTAATTGTCCAAAGATTGCGGATGATTTTCTCGGCATTGATGGCAATGTCTTTTTGTGGAAAAACTGCTCCAACCCACACCGCAACACCACCGATGTTCAATAAATTCAGTGTATATTCCATCGCCACACCAACGCCACTGATTTCAATAACAGCATCAATGGCGTTGAGCTTGCCTAATGTTGATATAATTTCTGCTGCATAATCGGTATCACCGCGTAAGCAAATATCCGCCCCAAAAAGGCTGGCAGTTTTTAATCTTTCGTCATCAATATCTACGGCAATTACATGCTTTGCACCAGCTGTTTTTGCCATTGCACAAGCGACGACACCCAACATGCCAGCACCCGAAATCAAGACATTTTTATTATGAATATCACCTGCCAAGCGCATTGAACCAGCAATTGTAGCAACTGAACAATTGATAATAGCCGCTATTTTCATGGGAACATTTTCACTCAATTGGGCAATAGGGGTGTGCGCTTGTAGTATGGTATAATCACTCAAGCCACCGTGTAAAGTGCTCGTTTCAGTTAGTTGTTCATGCCCATATTTAAAAAGTCCCTCCGCTTTTTGGGGTATCCCTCTTTCGGCTAATTCTGAATGTGGGTTGCTGGCGAATATCGCCCAAGTGATAAGGTCGCCTTCTTTGAGCGCTTGTTTTCGTTGATCATACTGAGGGGTATCAGGCCCAAAAGACACGATTCTGCCCACTATTTCGTGACCCAAAATAGTGGGTGTTTTCTCTTGCCTTTTACCGATGAATGTATTGAGGTCGCTCCGACACAAAGTAGAGCAGGTATTTTTGACCAATATTTCACCTGATTTTAAAGTTGGAATAGGGAGTGACACCGATTCTAATGCTTCACCAGTTACGTGAAAAACAGCAGCACTCGCAAAGTTTGGTTTTTCGCTCATTTTCGATTGATTGTTTGAAAGAACACAAACCGCAAAATTATGGAGAGGAAGAAGTAATTTCTTGTAGCATAGCTGAATTAATGAAAAGATAACATTCAAAGTAAGCTGTGAAATTACTGAAAGCAATTGTACTGCCCTTTTTAAGGTTCGACACTTAGGGGTCTGATTATTTTTGATACCCTACATATTTTCCAGGAACACGAATTACTCCAATTAATACACGAATTTCACTCATTTACGTGTCCCGAGAATCGGGGTTCTATTATTTCACAAATAAATTGCCCTAAAGGGCAATTTAGGATACCCTAACCTGTCTGCCGACAGGCAGGTTGGTGAAATTCGTATATTAACTGGAATAATTCGTGTTCCTAAAATATTATGTAGGATTTTAAATAATTATCCCGCCAAAAACTTCTTAGCAATACCCAATTCTCTAAATATATGCCGGCGTTTGTAATTATGTTGGCGGCTACGGCTTAAAATATCTTGAAGTGTTTTCAAAACTTCGAGCGTATGACTGCCTTTATTTATCATCACACACTCTGCTAATGCGGCATGTGCGGCATCTGTCGCTTCGCTGCGCGTTGCCAACCCTTGTTTATTTAGACTTTCGAGGACTTGGGTTGCCCAAATAACAGGTGTATGAGCTGCTTCGCAAATCCATAAAATTTCTTCTTGGATTTCGCTCAAGCGTTCAAAACCTATTTCGACAGCCAAATCGCCACGGGCTATCATAACACCAAAAGAGGTTTTTCGCATACCTTCTAAGAGTAAAGAAGGCAAATTATTGACCGCTTCATTGGTTTCGATTTTAGCAATAATCGGAAAATCGGGTTTGTCGAGCAAGGCTAATTGAGCGTGCAATTCGGCAATATCTGCGGCTTTGTTGACAAACGAAAAACCGAGCATATCGGCATATTTTATAACAAACGGCAAACAAGCCAAATCATATTCGGTCAGTGGATTGACGTGAAAAGTTGTATCTGGGAAATTAATGCCTTTTTCTGTTTTGATAAACGGTTTTTTTGCCGATATTCGGGTTATTTTAAGCAGGGCAAAATTATCTTTATGGCTTTCTACAATGGCTTCAAAAAGTCCATCATCAAATAAAACACGTTGCTTCTTTTGAAGGTATTTTACAGTATTGGGTAAGGTACAATTGATTGCCTTACTATGCTTTGGCGGCTTGTAATGGGGTTCGAGTAACAATATTTCCTCATTAAGTGCGACTTCTAATTTGCCACTTTTATGACCTTTGCCGATAATCTGTGTCCTTATTTTGGGTCCCGCCAAATCCACATAAATTTTGCAAGGCAATGCAGTTTGTAGCGAGGCTTTTTTAATGTTTTTGACCATTGTTAGCCACATTGATTCATTATCGTGAGCGCAATTGATACGCGCGATGTGCATGCCATTTTTCAATAATTTAGCAATATGTTGAGAATTATCTGCGAATTCGCTGTCAATTGTCACCATAATAAACGGAATATTGTTTTCAGGTTGACGACCAAATAAACGCTCGGCATTTTGTTGCAACTGTTTCAGTCCGTCCTGAAAATTTAAACTGTTGGTCGTTTCTTGTTTATGTCCAAGCAGTTTTATGACATTATTCAATTGTGCCTTTATATGACTTTCGCTGCTCGCCAGTGACGATAAACCATAGGAATGGAGACTTTCTTGAAGCAAATGAATGTTTTGGGAGCGAAATACCAAATAATCAAGCAGATTAATGGCACTTTTTTGGTTTTGTGGCACCACATTTTTTATCGTAGCTGCTTTATCAGCTTCGATAGCGACCATTTTATCGTGCAATGATTGTAATTCATGCAATAGCTCTTTTTTAGTTTTCATAGTTGTGAAAGATTAATTGGTTTTGATATATTCA
The DNA here is from genome assembly GCA_031381715.1 of Saprospiraceae bacterium. Lineage (GTDB taxonomy): Bacteria > Bacteroidota > Bacteroidia > Chitinophagales > Saprospiraceae > JAAFJT01. The sequence goes on along the minus strand of JANMYC010000309.1, from coordinate 5,053 downwards.
ATCGTATTGGGTTGATTATTCCGCACGTTTGCAAAAATCTGATTAATTCTATCCGTTAAAGATGATAAGAATCATAAAAATGTATGACAAAAGTTTGTTAGTTTTATTTTCGATACTTTTGTAAAAATTACTTTTTCAACATGGAAAAAAGGAACAACTCCCACACAACTTCGAGGCTATTTGCTGGACTTTTTCTTTCCACAGGCGTATTTGCACTTGTCGGTGCATTATTTACATGGGGAGAAGGCTGGCTTTTTTATCAAAAAGACTTAACGATTAGTCTTATTCCGTTAACAGATTTGATTTTTACAGCACCTCTATCTTTACTGGCAGGTTATGGTATTTGGGTGAAAAAAAGTTGTGGTATTGCCTTGGGCTTAGTGACTTCGGGTGTTTATATGTTTGGTTCGGTACAAGTCTATATTATGGTTTTTTCGAAAGCACCGCCGTACCCTTGGCAACTTGTTATTCCGCCACTTGTTGGCTTTGGCATTGCTATTGGTTTTTTGATTTGGGTGTTAAAACATGGCGTATTATTTAGAGTCCTTCTGTAATTGCACAATACCGATGGGGTAAAATCCCTAAACGCTTGATTATCAAACCGATAGTCAAGCGTTTGTAGGTTAAAATTTAATGATTCTTTGATGTCTCCCAAGCCTTGTAATACGCATCAATTTCGTCCAAAATGCCAATATGCTTTGGATACCAATTCAAAATAGCGTTGGCTTTATGCGACGTTACAAATTCGTTTTGGTCGGAGGCGTTACCAAACCAATTGTCGGCTGGCATAGGTGCTTTTTTGATGTCGCCTTTGTAGCCTGCGGCTCTTACGCAAGCTGTGAATACATCAAGGCATTTTAAACGTTGCTCGTCGGCAATGCAAAATATTTCATCGGCTACTTTTGCACCCGCTTCTATCACTTTCACATAAGCGTCGGCAAGGTCATCAATGTGTACCCAACTCCAACCTTTTTCGGTATCGCCAAAGTACGTAACATTACCCGACTTACCCGCTTCAAACCACTCTTCGGACATGCCCGAAAGGGCATTTTTGCCGTAGAAAAAACCTGGTCTTAAAATTATTTTTCGGTAGCCTTCCAATTGCATGACCTCTTTTTCCATCATCATTCTAAATGCTAATGGTGATTGAGGATTGCCTTCGGTGTTTTCGTCCATTATCAGTTCTGGCACTTTGCCGTAAATCGAGCAACCTGTGGTGTAAATTAAGGTGCGTTTTTTAGCATCCTTTTTTGCCACTTCTGATAAGGTCGCTAAAAACATCTTATCCGTTCCGACTGGATTGGCAAAATCAAGAACCGTGTGAATGATGACATTCGCTTTTTCAATTGCGGACATATAAGTGTCTGGATTTTGCAAATCACCTTTAACGATAGCAACCTCATGTTGAATCAAGTCTTTTACGATGTCGGATTTTTCATTTCTGACCAATGCAGACACTTGATGCCCGCTTCTTCTGACTGTTTTGGCAACGTTTGAGCCTAAAAACCCTGTTGCACCTGTAACTAATACTTTCATAATTGAACTTGTTTTTTTTCGATGAGTAATCGAGATATGATAAAATAAATAGGCGTTGCTACGAAGATTATGTAGCCCAAATTGAGGCTAATAAGACCCAAAAGCACCGCAACAACATTTGACAATGTGCCAAAGAGTCCGCCTAAAAAATACTTTTTTACATCGGCAGGTTTTACATCCTCTTTTCTAAGATTTTCATTTTTGTAAATCAACCAAAACATGAGCGTGTGGAAAGAACCACAAATCATAATATTTAAAGCATAAAAACATAAAGCCGTAAACTTATCGCTGTTTTCTGCCAAAATGGATGTCGGAAATGGAATGAAAGAAATGGTCAATAAATAGAGTATATTTATCCATACAAACAAACCATTTATTTTGTTAACCAACGAAAAAATGAAATGATGCCCCACCACAAAGCCGCCAATAATGAAAAAACTTACGGCAAATGATATTATTTTAGGTTTGATTTCAAAGAGTGCGTTCAACAATTCAGTGTCTGAATTAATGGGGACATTGGCGGGAATTTTCACATCCAATATCAACAAAGTCATCACAATGACAAATATGCCGTCTGAAATTGTTTCTAATCTATTCTTATTCATAACCTATTTATATGATTAAATTAATAGGACAAAGGTAGGAGCAGCAAATCGCCAAGAAGCAAGACAAATTGCGGGAAGAATGGTAGTTTTTTCCTTTTTATTGATTTCGGTAGCTCAAAGGCGTGATGCCCTCTTTGGTTTTGAAGTATTTCGTGAAATAAGAAGCGTCTTCGTAGCCGAGCCAATAGACAATTTCTTTGATGCTCATTTGGGTTTGTTTCAAAAGGCTTTTAGCTTCAAACATCAGAAATTCCTCAATTACCTGTTTGGCGGAGAGTCCTGTCTCATTTTTTAAAATCTCTGATAGATTTTTGGGCGTTAGATTCAATTTTTGGGCATAAAATACCACGTCTTTATGTTCTTGAAAATGTTTATTCAAGAGTTCGTTAAAGTCTTTTGTCGTTTTTTGATTTCTGGAAAGATTGCTTTCGACAGCTGTTTCGACTTTATAAATTTGATTAATAAACTCTAAAAATGAAAAGAGTAATCCTTGGGTTACTCTTTTATCATTGCGGTGTGATTCTAAAAGCTGGATAAATTCTTGGACTTTTTCGTAGTCGCTGTCATTCAAATCAAGGGAGTGGTTGGCGGCGGGCTTAAAAAATGGGTAATTCATGAGAAAATTATCGGAGAATGGTTTCTCGAAAAAATCCGCTTTAAAAAAAAAGGTATGACACGAAAAATCCCAATTGCTGTCCTTCCAATGCCTTACTATGCCCGGTCCCACCATGGTCAGTGTTTTGGCTTTTAAGTCATATTCGTTGATGCCAATTTTCATTTTGCGATTGCCTTCGTGAAACAACCCAAAAACGAAAAAATAACTTCTGTACGGAAATTTCAGCTCGCTACCTCGCTCAAAATCTTTTTCAGTGGCAATGAAAAGAGAAGTTTCATTCTTTTCACTACCTAATATTTTTTTTAGGTAATCATGATATTCAAAATTACGTGGTTGTTGTCCTGTCATTTTCTTATTCTATTTTGAATCAGTAATAACACTTTATGGAAGGTTAAGTTTTTTATTACAGGCTAAATATTGCTAAATATATTCCCTTTTGGTTGAACATTTTGCTTGAAAATGGGTGAAATACTGAGGGGGTACAAAATCCACAAACTCTTGATTATCAAACCGATAGCCAAGCGTTTTGTGGGTTAAAAACACCTCAATCCTTCATCCCCAGTACCGCTTTAAAAACGGTATCGTACTGAAAGAGATATTCTTTTGCATACCAATCATTTGGATACATGTATTTGCGGGTATAATCCTCTGCCGTTAGTGTTATGGGGATTTTTACTCTGTTCTGAAACAAATCTTCGGGCTTTTTTACGTTTGTAAAATCCAAAAGTGGCTCTGTCCAATACAGTATTTTTGAATGAGGCAAAATCATAATCCACGGCATAACCCCAAAGCCCGCAAACCACCCCGTTGAGTTGCCGACGTTGATGAGTTTGTCCGAAAATTGACACGTTGAAATCAAACTGCCTGCCGATGAAAAACAGTTTTCATTCTGTAAAACGTAGATATTGCCCTTGAAACGTAGTGAATTGGTATCCACTTCTAAGGTATCCAAACCATAGTCAATGGATTGATAAAAGTCTTCTTTGATGAAATCGGGCTTCAAAATACTGAGAAGGGTCGTCAATTCAAACCTATCTCGACGGGGATTTTTTCTATTCGCCCCACGGATTATATTTCGAATGATAGGCTTGTCAATTAAGTGCCTGATGATATTTTGCCATTCCAAATCGCTGCCACCGGGATTGTCTCGGATGTCAAAAACCACTTTTTTGAACGCATGAATTGCCCCAATGCTGTCTATTTTACGCAAATAATAATCCCCGTCTTGCATTGCGGGCATGTGAAAATACAAGATTTGCCCTTCATCAAAGTAGTGTACTGAGGGGGTATAATCTTGCTTGTATTTCAAAGGCTTTTTCACCCGAATGGTATCATTTAGAGCAAATTTATGGGTTATTTCTTGACCATTTTCCTTGAAAGTGAGTGCAATTTTATCCGTCGGTTTGTGATTTGTGGACTGGGTAAATTCCTCTGAATAAAACCTTTTTAACTTAAAATCCCAGTGCATTTCTTCACACGTACTCATGAGCGTATTGACGTAAGCGTGAATGTCTTTGCCATCGCATTGGGTCAAAATGGCATTATTGGGAATTTCAATATTTTGATAGGGGAAAGCCGTCAATACTGTGTATGCACCATTGATGTATTTTATCGGCAATTTCAGTCTATAACTGTTCATTGTAGTCGTGTACAGTTTGTAATACGCATCAATTGCCAACGTATCGTCGGGCGTAGAGTGCCATTTTATACGGTCAATACTGTCCACAAATCGGTAATTGTGTTTTCGCATGATAGACGTATGCCCGTCTTGGCAAAAGGTTAAAGCCTTATTGACCAACCAAAAAAACGAAGCCGTTGACGACATGGTATCAATCTGTTTGCCCAATGCCAAAATGCTGTCTGATTGTGCATATTTATTGACGCTGCGGCGCACAAAATCGTGGGGATTTATCTGCGTCAGAGCCATTGTGAGCGTGTCAAAGTCGGCATACATTTGACTTTTGGTGAGCATTGGTAATGTTTGAGCCGTTGCAAAATTGTTTAGGATAAAAAAGAAAATAGGCAATAATGCTTTCATTTCTAACGAAATTTGATGAGAAAAGAGAATTATAAACTAAAAAGGGTAAAATACGGAGGGCTTCTTAAAATCAACAATTTACCCTTTCATATTGTTAAACACATCATTATTATAAAGTTAGGGAAAAAGTAAAAAATAACCTACCCAAAGAGATAAAAAAGCTATAACTTGGTGGAAAAAATGGTTGAGCTTTCATCGGAAATAAAAACGAGTATAAATTCTGCGTTAAATAAGTTAACAGGTTATAAAAGGCGCGCC
>JANMYC010000280.1:0-5552 GCA_031381715.1 Saprospiraceae bacterium | reverse complement strand
ATTTTATAGCCCGACGATAGCAGCGATTATTTCTTTACGCCTACTTATTTTAACTTTCAAAACATACGCTAAGTACCTCAGCGCCAAAAAAATTGTATTTGTCTGCTGACGAAATCACATCAAATGACATTCCGCCATATTCAATATAGCGACATATAATGTCTGCAAACGGGTCTGCACAGTATTTGTATTAGCCGTAGTGGGCGTAGTGATGTAGCTATTCCAAGCATCAGACCAATAGTAGTCTGCAGTTTGCCCAGACAATAAAATTGATTTTAATTGCGCCGTAACAGCGGCATCGGGCGGTGCGACGTGCAGCAATTCGACGACTTCGGCAATCAACAAATCGGGATTGGCGGGTGTGTCGAGCGTGCGGGTGAAGGCTAAAACGTCCACTTTGGGATTGCCCGAACCGATGCCAACGGATATCAATCGGTCAACAAATTCCTTTCGGCGGCGCAAAGTTTCGGCATTTATCCACAATTCATGGTAATTTGGCGTTTGATAATACGCGGGCCAGCCTGCCACATTCGGCGGCGAACCAGGGCGCAGTTGTTGATTGGTGAGGTGAGAATCGAAACCACTGGCGACATTGTAAGGAATAGCATTAGTGCCATAAAAACCCATCGTTCGTGCCAAACCAATACAATAATCAACGGGGTTTTTGATAACTGCCCCCGTTGATTTGAGGCTATCAAAAAAGTGTTGACTGCTCAATAATTCAGCCAAAACAGGCTTGATATCGTAATTATTACTCCGAAAAGTATTGGCAAGTGGCACAATGACATCGCTTTCAATCGTCGCGTCAATTGTGTAATAAACGAAAAAACGGTAGAGTTTACGCACAACAAATCTTGCCACTTCTGGGTGGGCAAAAATCATATCGAGCAGTGCATTCACCTCCGTCATACCCGTCGGGTCGGTCGAGCCGTTGATAATTGTATTATTATAAAAACTCGAAAACGTTTTATTCGTCGGGTCATGACGACTCAATGTGAATTTGTGCGTATAATCATTATACTGATTGTTAGGGTCAGTCGTTCCCAAGTAACTATCCGATCGTTGAAAACCAGACAAAACTTTTGCTGCCGCTACCACATCGTCTTGGGTGTAAGAAGGTGAAAAATCCTTACCAATGCAAAAAAGTTCTTGCAATTCGCGTGCGTAATTTTCATTTACGCCATTGCCATTTACTATATAACGATTGTCTTCTCCATCGAGATAAACCAACATGGCTGGTTCAATCGTCAGCTGGCGTACCAAATCCTTGAAATTGCCCACTGCATACTGTCGTACAACCCTCTGATAAGCGTAAAAATGAAATCCCTCGGTTACAGATTGTCCAATTTCCGTTGGAATATGGTTCTGCCAAAACAACACCATTTTCTCTCGAATATTGCGGTCTTGTCTAAGTTTCAATATCGCCCACCAACGGCGCGTGGATCGCTCGCGGCTAGGATTGTAGATGCGATTATCCGTTTGCTTATCGTTTACCCAAGTTTGACCTGTTGGAATACCCGGATAAACCCAATTTCTGGGGGCTGTCCCCGTCGTCGTTCCTGTTGCAGCCGCATCGGTATAATCCACAAGCGGCGGTGCAGGTGCAGGCAAGTCTGCCAACAAAGACGTGACAACTTGACTCAATGACTGCCCTGAAAAAGCGGCAAGGTCGGCTTTGGTAACGCCGAAAAGCGTTCTGCGCAGCAAATGAAGGAGCTGTGGTTTTCCGAATGAACCACTGTAAACAGGAATCGGCATAAGTGTAAGATATTTAAAATGGTCATTAAAAATGGTTGCACCTTCAAGCGACAAATATACCTTAATTTATTTTTGTGAAACTTTATCCATGAGATTAACTTACTGTTAATAACGAAAAACAACAAGCACCTTTCGTATCTTTTTAATGATTATGCTAATTAAGCGTTTAAAGAACACTTTTAACACGAATTTTAGGCGAATTGTACGAATTACACGAATTTTTTTCTTGTGATTCTTGGTTTTTATAAAGAAAGAGCCTGATTATTTAGTTTAGTACTCTCATTTTTCGATATGAATATAAGGGCAAAGTCCAAAGAGATCGAAATACCATAGAAATAATCCCGCCAAAAAAATTTTGTAACCATTTGCCTTCATTACTTCGGGTAAAACCATGTCTTGCCGTAAAAATTACCAAAAGCGAGTATCATTAAAACACCCAGCTTGCCCACTGACTTTAAAAAGATGCTTTGCATTTTTAGGCTAAAGTTAATTATTATGTATGGAAAGAGCATTTTAGGGACAAAGTAAAAAAGTGGGACCACTTCACTGTGATATAGTCCCACTACAAAACAAGAATGTATAAAAAACTTAGCTCATTCCTAAAGATTATGACCCCCAAAATGGTCATGCCGAATATTTAGAACATAAGGGGGCTTTGAGATAAATCATCACGCTATTTTTCACGTTCCCAATCATCTGTTCTAAAAGACGAAACAGGCAACCCATTGGTGCCAAATAAATCACCCACCACAAAAGACTTAAAAGCATACCGCACGGCAACCGGTTGAGACACCGATTCAGATTTTACATTAATACCATTTTGGGTAATAATTGCTTTGGCGGGATAAAAAACTTTATCCGCGCCCGCTATTTCAAAAAGGGATAATTCTTTTCCAAAAGAAGTCAAACCATTTGGGGCATTGCTAAAAGTTATCCTTGCAGTATCATTTTTAATGGTCATTGCCTTGAATACTGGGCTAAAAGGATTTATGCCTTTAATAGTATAAGTTTGAGACAATGCCAAGTAGGACAATCGTTTTCCGACAATCTCTTTATTGGCGGGATGAATGAGGTTTTGTTCGCCAACATCTAAAATGCACGCCATACCAACATTGGGCGTAGTCGTTGACGCTTTGAGTTGAGCTTCCCGCAGAAAAGCAGAATTGGGCGGAACTTCATTCTTTCCATGAGGTGCAATTTGTACATAATAGAATGGAAACTCGCCCACTTCCCACTTCGCCCGCCAGTCATTTATCATGGCGGGTAATAGTTTTTGATAGTTTTCTGGCTCTAATCTATTGGACTCTCCTTGGTACCAAATCACACCGCGTATGCCGTAACCAACCATTGGGTTAATCATAGCATTGAACAAAGACGCGGGTGCTTTCGGCGGCGTTTTAGGAAAGGGCGTATCTCTAACCATTTTAATAAAATCAAATTCTTTGCAACTTCCTTCGCTCATCCACGGCTCGATTGCTGTACCGCCCCAACTTGAATGAATCAATCCAACGGGGACATTGAGCGTTTTTTGCAACATTAGTCCGAAAAAATAAGCAGTTGCACTAAATTCAGCCGTCGTTTCACGCTCGCAGATATCCCATTTTCCATTAAAATCATCCAACGGGGTAAGGCTTGCGGTGCGTGCGGTACTGAAAAATCGCATATTAGGATTGGGTGAAGATAGAATCGCCTCCATGGAACCAATAATGGGTTGGTTGACATTCCCTTTCACGGGCATTTGCATATTCGACTGCCCAGAACAGACCCAAACTTCACCGATTAACACATTTTCAAGGGTCAATGCTTTACCGTCACTTATTGTTACGCTGTAAGGCCCGCCCGCTTTGGGTGTAGAAATTTTCAGTTTAAAACGCCCGTCATCTGCCGTTTTGGTCTCGTACTTTTTATCATTCCAAGAAGACGTGACCTTTACTGTGGCATTTTTTTCGGCTACTCCCCAAATCGCCACGTCGGTTTGCTGCTGCAAAACCATATTGCTACCAAAAATTGCCGGGAGTTTAATCTCTGCAAAAAGAGGAAAAGCAGTAAAGAAGCTAGCACAAAATGTGCTGAACAGTAGTAAGGTATTTTTATTCATTTGTTGTTTTATGGAAACCCTTAGAGAGCTGTAATTCATTTAAAATCAATCTTTTATGCTAAAATTAGACCCAATACCCCTATTTCGGCGCGTAAATTCTAACATAATCCACTAAATATTGAGAAGGAAAAGTCGTATTAGCCAAACTGCCGCCGTTCATTCCGCCCAATGCCAAATTCAACAACAGGTAATGCGGTTGCCGAAATGGGTTTTTACCATCTGATTTGTTGATGCTTTTTGTCAAATCGATAGTGTTCAAAGATATGCCATCGAGTAGGATTTCCATTTTATCAGGTGTCCATTCCAAAGTCCAAACGTGGTAACTGTCTGCCCAATTTGCGGGAAACTCGCTCATCGGTTTTTTGTAGCCGTCCCATATTGCTTGCCATCTTGTTGCGGAAGCAATGGCAAAATTGGCGAGAATCTTATTGTCGTAATATTCCATTATGTCCACCTCTCCGTTTGAAGGCCATTCTCCACTTACGCCAAGCGTCCATATTGCGGGCCACAAACCCGTTTGGGTAACGATTTTAGCACGAACTTCCATTTTTCCGTATTGAAAAGCGTGTTCTTTTTTCATCACCACACTCGCCGAAGTGTAGTCAATAAAAGCACGATTTGTTCGCCAATCGGTACTTCCGGCGATATAATTTGGATTGGTGCGCCGTTCTTTTTTACCAGTTATCATCAAATTGCCGTTGCTGCACACCGCATTTTCCTTTTGATACCATTGATTTTCTTGATTTCTGACAAACCCTGTTTCGTATCCCCATTTTGTTGAGTCGGGTGAGCCATCTACGTTAAATTCATCCGACCAAACCAATTGTTCTGGTTTTACGGCATTACACGTGTCTACTCCCCGCACGATGCACGGGTTTGTGATAGTCAGCGGCTCTATTTTTTTACAAGAAAAGAATGCCGCTGCGAAGAGTAATAAATTTACGAATTCATTCATTTTAAAAAGCATTAAAACTGATATTTTATATAAGAATACTGGTAACTTCGGAAAACTCAATTTACAAACAGTCAAGGTCGTTAGAGCTGATATATCGGTAGAAAATGATAGAAAATGGCTTTAAGTTCCGTAGGGACGACATAGCTTTCACTTTTTATGTGTACCATTCCTACGGAATTTTCGAAGCAGGGACACTATTTTCTACCGATATCGGATGCCTAACGGCATTTCCAAGTATTAAATTGAGTTATCCAAAGTTACCAGTACTCTAAGAAAAAGAGCAAAATCCCGATCTATACTGAGGGGGTCTCTTCTCGATGAAGAATTGATTTCAGATTTATGGTGCTATGCATTTTGTAAGCTCAAAATTAGACATAATTGGGTTATCCGCTTCACTGCATAATTCAAAAAAAGGGGGTAATTCATTCAAGTTTTCAACTTATAAATTGATTATAAATTTTTCGGAATCGATAGTTTAAAACTGTTTTTATGAAGTGCTGGTAACTTAGGATAACTCAATTTAATACCTAAAAATGCCGTTAGGCATTCTATATCGGTAGAAAATAATTTAAAAGCCCGCAAGTTCCGTAGGAACGGCATATTAAAATATGTTTTCGATATATCGTTCCTACGGAACTCCATAATAATAACTATTTTTTTCTACCGATATAGAATGCCTAACGGCATTTTTAGGTATTTAAATGAGTTATCCGAAGTTACCAGATGGTTATAAAACAATGA
>JANMYC010000250.1:0-1934 GCA_031381715.1 Saprospiraceae bacterium | reverse complement strand
ATGGACTTTCGTCATTAGGCACTGGAAGAAATTTTTACATAAAATGTGAAATTTTTCTTTAAAAGTTTGTTTATCTGAGTTGCAACTTTTATCTTTGCTTCAAGTTAAATAGCTCGCTACTGCAAGCCATACTTATTATCTACGAATAAAGAATGTCGTTTCATAATTTAAGTATTAGTGTTTTGAAGGTTGGGCGGCAATTGGCAGGTTCGCTTGTCGTTGCCGCTTTTTTATTGCTTTCAATCACAAGCTGTTTAAAAGAGGAAGATCCTATCCAACCACGCCCACAAGGCACTCTATCTACTCGCACCATTAATCTCAATCAAGATTATAAGTACCAGATTTATTATAATATTGACCAAGACAGCATTATCAGTCAAAATGATAAATCTGATTGGGACTTGGCTTTTGATGCCAATACTGAGGGGTCTAAAGTTTTTCTGAATCCTGCCAAATTCATGGGTGCACAAAAAACCAATCAAGAAGATATTTTATCCTTAAAAGATACAGCGGGCTTTGCGAGCAACAGAAAAGTAGATGCTGCGAATCGTCCAGATTCATTGGCACTTGGTTCAGTTAAAGGTTTGACTAAAGTATATTGGATTGACAGAGGGTATGATGAAAAAGGTGACCCTCTTGACTTCGTGAAAGTGAAATTTGAGAGTGTTAGCCGTCAAAAATATAGTTTTTCAGTGTGTAAGCAGGGCAGTACTCAAGTTCAGACTTACGAAATCAATAAAGATACTACCCGCAACTTTGTTTATTTTTCGTTTAAAACCAATGCCGTCGCTAATATTGAGCCCAATAAAAACAGTTGGGATATGGTTTTTACGCAATACATTCATTATTTCAATCAACCTTACCAACCTTATTTGGTCACAGGAGTACTTTTAAATCCAAGCTATACCTATGCTGCCGTCGATTCAACTTTAGCGTTTTCTAAAATTGACAAAACTATGGCAGAGAATTTCAAACTCAGTCAAGCCTCTGATGTTATAGGTTACAATTGGAAAGAGTTTGGGTTTGGTTCGAGCATTTACAAAATCTATTCTCACTACAACTATATCATTAAAAACTCAAAAGGAACGTATTTTAAAATGCATTTCATTGATTTTTACGATAATAAAGGCACCAAAGGCTATCCCAAGTTCGAATTTCAACGACTTTAAAAAAAGTAAGATTTTAATATAAATTGATATTGTTCTATCAATATCCAAATACACTTATGCCCCGAATTTTTTAATTTTTTCAATAACTATTAACTAAAACTAATTAATTATGAAGAAGTTTGCTACACTATTTGCAGGCTTAATGCTCGTTTCCTTCTCACTTAATGCTCAAAAACTGGATACTCTTTCGATTGGCGCAGGATATTCACAAACTGTTTGGTACAAATTTGATACAGACATAGAAACTAAAAAAAGCAATCTTGATTGGGATTTGGCTTTCGCCACTCGAATTCAGCGCGATGCCTCCATCAATACCAACCCATTTGCTACACTTTACAAGGCAATTGCACCCGCCGCCCAATGGTCATCAGTAGTTATTGATACACTTAAATTAGTTCCGCAATTGGGAATTGATTCATCTTGGTCGGTAGGAACTTTTAACTTGACAGGTGATAATGTTTTCAATTACGGTTGGGGGAATTACAGTACAGTGACACACAATGTCAATGGAGATTCGGTGTATGTTATAAAAACAGTTGCCGGTGCTTGGAAAAAAATCATTATTGATAGATTGTCTTATGATACTACCTATACATTTCGTTATGCCGACCTCAATGGCATGAATGAAGTAAGTGCAACTTTGAGTAAAAACAAATTTGCGGGTAAAAATTTCGGATATTACTCCATTTCAGCGAATAGCACCGTAGATAAAGAACCCCTCAGTAAAGATTGGGATATTGTCGCAACTCGCTATTATGGCTTGAC
>JANMYC010000236.1:0-6618 GCA_031381715.1 Saprospiraceae bacterium | reverse complement strand
CTGAGGGGGGATAGGACTTTGTCGAATCCCATTAAAGCCGCATCGAAGTCGTTATTTTTTAAATCCCAATGCGCTAAATAATACCAGCCCGCAGTGGAAGTGATGCTGTCTGTGCTGTTCGCCATATTTTGTAAAGCTGCTCGATTATTGGCTGCATAGAAGTTTTGACCTTCAGAAAAAACATCTTTTTTATCTTGCCCGAGCGTTTCAGTTTCCTCGGTTGTGAACCCGTAGGACGTCGAAATATTGGAAAAAGAAGGAACCAATAAATTCGCATACAACAGAATTCCCCCCAAAATGAACGCACAGCCTAAAGCCATCCGTTTTAAAAGAAAGGTAGAGGTATTTTTTTCTGAAACCAGGGGGCTACTTGGACGAAATACCAAGCTGAGCCGTTCGCCGAGTGATAACTGAGGGGTCACCAAGTCCGACTGCGTTTTAGCCATATTTCTGCCCATTATTTTTAATTCCTGCTCGCCCACAAGCTGAACGGCAGCATCAAAAAATTGATAAGGAACCACTGCTTCTTGGAGTGATTTGTCCGTTTTTAGTAGTTTTTCAAAAGCAGATTTTTCATCAGGAGGCATTGTGCCTGAAAAGTAAGCTTCAATTTGTGCGTCGTATGAGTTTTGGTTTGTCATTGCTAATAGTTTTAAAAGATTTAAATTCCATAATCAAAAAGTGTATCGGTACATTCATCGAGATTGCGACCGACTAATTCAGCCAGTTTTTTGCGGCAGCTCCAAGCCATTGGTTGCACCGCTTTTTTATCAATCCCAATGATTTCAGCTATTTTTTCCAAATTTTCCTCTGGTGGCTTGTGAAAATACATGACCAGCATGAGTTTTTTGTACTGTGGCGAAAGCTTATCAACGTAGTGCATGAGTTTAGTTTTACACCAAACATGGTGCTCATTATTGCCTACAGGCAAGTCATGGGAGGCTTCTTCATCGCCCATGAATTCATTTTTAGGGTCTTTTTTTCTCATCATTTCTAAGCATAAAAGTTTACAAATTCGCCAAAAAACGGCATCGCCATCTCGTGGGATATTGCCATTGTGAATCATTTTAATGAAACGTATGGCGGCTTCAATCAAAATATCTTTCCATTCGGTCGCATCAGGTAGGATATTTTCATACTTTTTAAACATGAAATAGGCTTTTTTTTGACAAAAAGTGTCTTGATACACCATTGCCATGGCTCTTGAAGAACCATCTTGCCCCATCTGCGCTTGTGAAATAATGCTGCTCCAATTGGTTGTCATAAATGCTTTTTAAAAGGTAGGTGATGGGAAAGCTTTGGTTTTAATAAAAAGAGTGAAATATTTTATTTAGGCGGTCTCTAACCGTGGCATCTCGATTCTTGGGATGCCACGGTTACTTGCGTTTTCGATAAATAACCCAACCGCTAAAAAGGGCGATAATGCCGCCAAAAACATAAAAAAGATTAGATGCCGATGCGGGGTTTTCCAAGTTGACCCCCTCAGTATTTCCAACCAAAACGAAGCCTGCCCAGTAAAAAGGATGCGCTTTTTCATCGGTCATGTACTGGTTTTTAGCGGACATGAGCGCCGCATCTTTAGTCATTTTAGAGTTATCTTTCAAAGCTTTGTAAAATTGTGGCGTCAATTGACTGGTCGCTTGTGCATTCACAGACCAAAGTGTGGTCACAAAACTCTGAACACCCGCCAACGCTAAACCCCACGACATGCTAATCGCCCCTTCACCTTTATAAACTGTGGAACTTGTCGCCGTTTCACACGCCGAAAGAAAAACCAATTTGAGGTGGGGGAGCGATTTGTCGAACAATTCAGAAAGGAAAAGAACCTCGTTGGTATTCAATTTATCGGTGGCTTGGGTGAATCCAATAAAATTAAATTTGGGCTGACTGACCAGTACACCATGCGTGGATATGTGCAAAATGGTGCTGTTTTGGGCCATATCTAAAAATGCCTTTTTATTGGCTTTTTCACCTTTAAAAACCTCAGTACGAGCGTATTGACTGATTTTATCTACTTCATTTTCATTGGAAGGAATCGGTTTCAAAGTTACAGAATCCGAAAATGATAACACTCTGTCTTTTATGTTTTGATTAAAAGAAGGAGCAAAAGCGGTAATTTTATCGCCTTTGTGGTCATTTTCATGCGCCGTTTGCATCAAAGCGTGTAGGTTCGCTGAATAATTATAACAAATGGCGTATTGCTGCACTAAAAACGCTCCTTGCTGATGCGCCTGCTCGTATGTGACCGCTTGCGGATTGCTCACAAGGGCTTCAAACGGAATTTTACTGAGGGGGTACTCGGGCACGATGATGAGCCGCTGAGGTAAAATATTTTTAACGGGTTCAATCAAGATTTTATACAAAGCATGGGCATTTTGACAATAAACGCCTTGCCCCGCGGTGCTTTGTTGAGCTAAATAATGTTGAACAGAATCAATATTTTTATTAAAATCGGCATTTAAAACCATTGCACGGTACTCAATCGGTTGATTTTTACGCACAACGAAAATGTGCAAACGGTTGGAATCTTCTTCAATAAAATACTCCAAAAGGGCTTGATTTTCGGCTAAAAGTTGCGTTTGTATTTTATGGCAAGTCCAAAGACTATCAGTATTATAGACACTATTAATTTGGCTTTTAATAGTGTACCAAATATTGATTTTTTCACCATCCAACACCTTTTTTTGATTTAAAAGCCCTTGATTTTGAGTGTTTTCAGCAAGTTGCTTTTCAATATTATTGATATCAAACTTATTTTTTGCCAATTTTTGCTTGATGTCGTCGGGCAATTGAGCCGTTAATTTAAGTTTTACGTTCTCCAATAAAACCATGGCTTTGCTTTGCTCGGAAAAGTTAAAAGCTTGCTCCAAATACTGCGTTTCACCATATTGGCGGTACAATTCTACGCATACATTGATGGCTTTTTCTAAAATATGCCTTGTTTTACCCGAGATGCCCAGTTTTTCATTATCGCCCATGTAATCTTGTCGAATAAGGTTGATGAGCTTGCTCAAAGTATCGTACACCATGAGTGCTTTTTCCTTTTCTTTCAACTGGATATGCGTTAAAGCCATATCATTCAGGGTCATTAAAAGGTCAAAACGGTCGCCTTTAAAAGATTCTAAAGAAGGTAACACTCCCCCGAGTTCTCGGGACAGGCTCTCAGTATTTGAGCTAAAATTGAGGTATTTCAGTGCTTTTAAATAGTCCTTTTGCGCTTCTTGATAGTTTTTAAGGTCATAAAGCGTTTCACCCCGATTGATGTACATGCCGATTCGGTCGCCTTGTTCGCTTGGGTTTGAAATGGGTTGTTTTTCAAAAGATTGAATATGCTGAGAGAGTAGGGCATGAGCTTGCTTAAATTGCTTGTTTTTACGAAGCGACTCACCCCGATTCATAGAGCATTTTAAAATTGCCGCGCTATCTTCTATGATTTTATAGTTGCTGATTGCTCGCACGTAATATTTTTCAGCCTCATTGTAATGACTCCATTCTTGCATTGTGTTGGCGAGATTGAGGTATAGACCTGCTGAATAATAATTTTTTTCATCCGTTTTCAACAATTCACATCTATCTATTCCTTCTAATGCAAGTATTTGTGATTCTTCGTACATTTTTTCTTTTCTTAATAAATCCGTATAATCTGTAATCATTTTGATTGTATTGATTATAGACTCTTTATTTGAAGAATTAATTTTTACTACTTTATAAGTCTCCTTAAATGTTTTATGAGCCATTTCTATCTCCCCTAGTACTGAATATATTCTCGCTGTTTCATAACCATTATTCAAATAAAGGGTATAATATGCCTTTAAAGTATCCAAACGATATTTTGAAATCACTTGGTTGACGGCATTGTGGACTTTAATGGCATTGGAATAATCATGCTGTTTGGAGTACGAGATGCCTGTATTAAAAAGCAAAATCAAACGCAATTGGTTGCTATCCGAATGGGTATTGTTGAGCAGCATTACGCCTTTAGTAAAATAGCTTCGTGCAGTCGTAAAACCCTCAAAAGTATTGGCTGCTAAGGCGATTTTGCCCACTGTACGGCATGAATCAGCTAATGCGAATTGGGTTTCCAAATCTGCACTAAGGGCGTTTTGCTCTACGATTTTATCGAAAAGAGCATAATTTTCAACGGTTTTGATGGAATCAATGGCAATGTGAATTTGCTGCTTGAGTTCAGCCATCGGAACTAAGCGCTGATTTTTTTCTTGGCAACTTCCCATCAATAAAGCCATGGATAGGAAGGCAACCAACGTGTGTAATGTTTTCATTGAAATGGTTTGTTCTGTTGTGCTGCTTTTTAATTAAAAACGGATAATTGAGAACGGATAATTTTTCCAATTATGGATATTTTCAATTATCCATTTTTAACTTTCAATTTAAAAAAACTATATGCTTCCCGCATTAAGGACATCATCTGCCTTAAAAAACCGAACAGGTTTACCCTCAATCACTTGAGGCGGGCTATTGGCGATAATAAAGGCTTTCACTTGGGCAGGAGTGAGTCCAAGTGCCACTTTTAAAATAGCAGCTACGCGGGTAACATAAGCCGCTGCCATAGAAGTTCCCGAAGAAGTGGCTACTGAAGAATTGCCCAAAAATGCACTGGGTACGTTGACACCAGGGGCAAAAATGCTGACAGTTCCGCCGAAATTGGTCATATTATACAATTTCAAAGGACTTGAATTAGCATCATAAGCACCCACAGACAAGACAAAATCATATTTTTCAGAGAACGAAGCGGGCCAAAACTTTAAAGAATCGTTATTGGTATTGAAATTACCTGCACCAGCCACTATCACCACATTCTTCGTTTTAGCCGTTTTTAAAAACGAATTTATCAGTTCTGGGGCATCGCCACCCGCATATCCCCAACTCAAATTCATGACCTGCACGCCTCTATCAAGAGCGTAGTACATGCCACAAATTGCCTTAAAAAGGTCGCCCGTACCTGTGCCGTCAGTCGTGAATTTGACATTGAGCAATTCAAAAGTAGTATTGCCCTGAGTACCCGAATTGAAAGGCATACCGCCAATAATGCCGTTGAGATGCGTACCGTGCCCTTGCAAATCCAAAGGCTCAGGCTTTGTCGGGTTTGAAGCATTTAAGCCCAGGACCCCCTCAGTAGCACAGCTTGCGGGAGTCGTGCGCCGCCATAATAAACCATTTGTATAGACATTGGTGGAGTCAATACCCGTATCAATAACCGCAATTTTGATTTTTGAACCCGTTGAGGATTGCGTTGGCTTTCTGAAATCTTGCTGAGGATTATCTCTTTGAGTAACCACAGGTTGTGTCAATACATAATTAGGCGATAATCGCCAAGCATTGCCACTCATGACACCTGCCCCACCTGTATCAGCACCAGATATTTTACCAATCACATCCACATCTTGGTCACTTTTCCAAAGCTCAATGCTGTTTGAGCAATTGCACGAATCTATTTTTTTAAAGCCATTGCTATCAAGAAATTGCTTGACGACAGCATAATTTGAACCCAAATCTTGGGCATCGAGGATGATTTGATTCGGGACGTGTGGCGCATTGGAGATTTTTGAAGGTGAATTAGGTTTTTGATTTTGCTGACATTCCTTGCAGCCAAAACACAATAGTAGAATGGTTAGATAAAGCAGTTTTTTCATTTGTAGGGAGTAGCGATTGTTATTGAATTTGGTTTTTGACTGATTTCTTGAAATCAGTCTGTCTTGACAAATATAAACTATTTAACGCACATTTTGAATAAAAATGCATGTGGGCTTGAGTCTAAGTTTACTAAATATAGCGATATTAACAAATCTTTAAGTTATTGATTAATAGTCATTAACAAGACTTATGTAGTAAATTGAAAATATATCAATACTGAGGGGGTAAAATATTTTTAAAATATTTTTCATAGTTTTTATTAAAAAATGAAAAAATCCATCACTTACATTTCAAACAGGCAGATGATTGCTTTTTAAGGAAAATCCCAAAAGAATACATCTGGAAAAAAGTTTGAATTTTTTTCACTGTTTTTATTAAAAAATTAAAACAACCGTCACTTACAAATTATAACCCCGAATGATTCCCAAAAACACGTTTTAATTATCATTTTTTATCACTCAAAAAAAAGTAAGTATCATGGAAAATGAAGTATTGCCAAAAGCTGTAACAGCAAGCAAATTCCGTTCAAGTAAATTGGACATCAGAATCAAAAAAGAAATCAAAGCAAAGGAAATTCACACTCTTTTGGATGAAATTTTCAAACTACATGGCTGCCCAGCTTGCGGCTTGAATGGCTTGGATCTTCGCTTGATTTATGAGAACCCAATTGACAACCTCATTAATGTAGCAGGTGTAGCAGGTGCTGCTTACGGTCGCTAAAAAGCTTTCAGAATTACCCCAAAATTATTAACCATCATGCACTGAGCGCGGAAAGGGAATGGTACGCAATATTTTATTAATACCATTCCCCCCCTCAGTCATGCCTTTGACTTGATGGAGCGAGACGCACCATATTTTAAGTCAAAAACTTAAAAAAACAATGAAAAAGCCATTCAATCCAATCCAGCTCAGCACAACTTATGATGCCCATGACCCACGCCTTTTAGAAACGGTACTACCTCACGT
>JANMYC010000206.1:0-3546 GCA_031381715.1 Saprospiraceae bacterium | reverse complement strand
TTAACAAATGCTTTTAGTCTGGCATTTCTGACTCAAAATCTTTTGTTAGTTTTTCGGCTTCTATCCAATGTAATGTTAAATCAATTAACATTTTCAAATGATTTAAGTCTTTATTTTCCCATTTTCTAACATAATGCGTTTCATCGTTGCCAAGCCAAACGGCTCTTTTTGCCACAGATTTAATATTTGCATCAGAAACAAATTGCCCAATACAGTTGCCTAAAAGTATTTTTTTAATTATTTCTTCTTGGTCAGGAAATTTAATTATACAGTAATCTTTGATTAAAAACTCAAGTGCTTTTCGATAGCCAACACCACAGATTTCATAAAGTGAATAAAATTCAGCAGTTTCAGCTTCTTGATAAATATTTATAAAAGCTTCTGATATGTTATTGATTGTTTCTGAAAATTTTCTTGAATTAAATGTACCCTGTGTCGTTTCATCATTAAAACACCAGCCATAATTAGTGACTTGTTTGTAAAATGCTAAAAAAGGCTTTTGACAATCAACATCAGGGCAATTCAGAAAAACAGAATAAGTCTCGTTTTGATGCAATGGTAGATATCCCTGTATAATTTGAGGTGCTATAGACCTATGGCAATGAGGGCATTTTGACGGTAAGTCAAAAAATTGAAAAGCTTGTTGGGTATTATTAAATTTCGCTGTTGTTTGGTATTGTATTCTTTTCATTTATCTTAATATTTAATTGAAGGATAGGCATAACTAAATATGCATTGATAACCAATTGTCTATAATTTTCACAGATTAAACTTGATTTTGCTAAAATCGTTTTCTCTGCATTACTGGAATTTCTATCAGAGATAATTCTGTACAAGCCAAATAAACGCCATTTGGGTCTCATTCAGCACTAATTTCATGTTTTATTTATGCCCATCCCTCAGTTATATACTCAATTTGTTTGTTGACTTATATTTTTAATAACTTCAAATGAAGATTCTTTATCAATCAACAATTTTTTCGCAATATTTCTCGATATATTCATCAATCTGTCAAGGTCAATATTTGCAATTTGTAATATCTGTCGCTTAATTTTTATTTGCTGCTCTTTATCTCCCGATATAAAGTCAAGTCGAACAAAAAGTTCTTCATATTGAATAAATAGTGCTAAAACATAAATAAATGGCATAAACAAAATTGTCATAACAATAGGTAATACAAAACTTTTAAATTGTCTGCGGTCATCAATGCTGACGATAATGTAAATGTCTTGAAAATTACATAAGCAAAAACAATTATGCCGATTACGGATAAAAGGCTTTTCGCTGAGTTACCTACTTGTTTGTATTGGGCATCCGTTTTTGAGAATGCCTGCACAATTACTGCAAAAGTCACTATAGGTAAAATTAAAAGTTCCATGCTCAAGCTAAATGTATAAAAAGACAGAATAAATTCAATCATTACTGTCCATTTTAGCGCATCTATAAATATATCCTTAAAATAAGCTTTACTTTTTGCTTTATTAGTATTAAAAATTGTCAACAAAGCAAATCCAAATGTCCAAAAGATAGAATCTTTTATTAATGTACTATCCCAAAAACCAACTTTAAATAAAGCAAAAAAACATAGAGTGGTATAAGCAATAAAACTTATAAATAGAATCAATAATTTTTTTACAAAAAAAGCTTTACAAATTGCTAAGACTAATTTCCAATTCTCTTTTTTTAAGATTAACACTCCTAATATCGCAAAAACCCAAACAAATAGTGCAGTTTCGCGATTAGAAAAGCTTTTCAAAAACTCGTTCATTAATATTTGTTTTTACTACGTGATTGTTTACAACTCGCTCTACAGAGGTAAATTGCACTATTTAAATATTATTTTTACAATAATATTACATAACCATATACTCAAAATTTTAGTTCATCACAAAGCACCGATTCAATATCTCCACCTCCAAAAGCTGCAATTCGTTTTCTTTTAGAAATAACTCTTGGTGTTTGACTTGATTGGCTTGTTTTAGTTTTAGGAAGTCACTGGGGAGGGTTTCTTTACGGTTGTATTTGTCGGTTTCTACAGTGAAAATTTCGTCTTCTAAGGTGAGGTTTTTCTGCATGAAGGCGATTTCGGTTTTCATCAGCTCGTATTTTTTTAGGAGGATTCTCACCTCAAATTTGAGTTTTTGGGCTTCGAGTGTGGCGGTGCGTTGGAGGGTTTCCGTTTTAAGTTTATTGACTTCTTTGGTTTTGAAATTGGTGTAAAAACGGTCTAAAGAATAGTTGGCAACGGGGCGCGGTCGTCCATCAAGGGCGTAGCCTACGCCTACTGAGGGGAGCCATTTCATCCAATCGTATTTATTGGTAGATTGAAATTCGGTGATTTCAATATTGGCTTTTTGAGCGAAAAAGGAATCTATGGACGCTTCTAAGACTTTTTGAGTAGGCAGCGTGTCGGGTACGCAGATGAATGTGTGAACTATAAAAAGTAAGGCTTTCATGTTTATTTTTAAGATTTAAGAGGTAAGATGAAAGACATAAGATTTAAGACGTTAGGAATGAATTACCACATCTTTTATCTTAAATCTTTCATCTTATCAAAATGACTTTAAGGCGACCTGTGAAATACGGTTTTTCAATGAGTTTGAGTTTTTCAAGATAATTGATGGAATCTTTGATGGCTTGGATTTTATCTTGAATTTGGATTTCTTTGATTTGCTGCTCCAATTGGCGGATGGCGTAGTCGTGCAGTTTGGGATTTATGGAATCCTGTCGGCTTTTGGATAATTCGGTTTGGATGCGCTCACGCTCGGAATAGTTTTTAACACTATTCAATTCTTCTTTTAATTGGGCAATGCGGTGCGCTTGGGTGGCGGCTCGGTCGTTGTCATCCTGTTTTCTCAGTTTTTCCAACTCAATACTCAGACGCAAAGTTTGGATGTGCGGATTTTCAAAACGCATATCTCGGTCGGGTAATGGTAGCGGAATGGACTTTACTGAGGGGGTATGCGTCCATTCTTTTTTACAGGATTTGGTTTCGCTCTCCTCTCCTACCCTAAAACTGCAATTGGATTGAATGTCCATTTCACGAATATATTGACCGTTTAAAAGCGCATTTATGGAATCCGTGGAAATGCCCACAAAGGATATTTCTTTAAATTCAAGCCGCTTTTTAGTGTGTTCAGGCGTGATTTTTAAAATGGTCACTTCTGATTTATCAAGCGTTTTGAATTGCTCATTTTCGATTAAAACGGCTTTGCTTTCATCGGCTTCAATGACAAATCCACTTCCTTGTTTTAACTCCGTTCCTTCTCGAATTTGGTAGTGCGCAATGAGTACATCGCTGGATTTCAATTTTTCACTGGCGAGGTGTTTTAAAGTGCCAAATGAGCGGTTGTAAGTGGTCCAAAAACCGTCTTTTAATAGCGGTTGCATGAAAACACCGGAAAGGATGAAAACGGATAAACACACCAATTCGGCGCGGGTGTCGCCCGTGCGGAAACGCAATTCGGGACGGGACGGAAACACATACGGATTTTTTTGAAACGGGTACATGAGCGGTACGCCCTGGAGTGTGAGCATATCGAAAAG
>JANMYC010000156.1:0-15509 GCA_031381715.1 Saprospiraceae bacterium | reverse complement strand
CAACGGTGGATATGCTCAAAAAAATCGGCGAATGGTCAGGTTTTGAGGTCGTTACGGAGGGTGCTTTGCGCGATTTACCCGATTTTCCGTACCAAATTGATGTCCTTTGGTATAAAAACGGCGACTTATATTTAGCCATCGAAGTCTGTCATCACGGCGTTGTCGAGAAAGACAAAGACGCCTTGAAATTAGCGCGGCAATTGGGTGCGCGAAAAGTAATTATCGTCAGCGAAATCAATAAAATGGAGCGCATTCGGCGGTTGTTTCAATTTGAAGGCGAGGTGAAATCGTGGGCAGAAGTCTGGTCTTTTGAACGCGTTTTTGGGATGTTTGAATCAGGTCTGAAGTTTTATAAAGACTTTGAAAAATTCCGTCGCTATGGGTGGCAGGAAGGATTGACGGAGTTTATTTAATCGAATTTCAATACGGATTTTAAGCAAAAAATTCATGAAATCGCTAATAAAAAAGCCATTCTGATTGCTCAAAACGGCTTTTTTGAATTATTTTAACGACCATTCATGGATTGTAAAAATTCATCATTGGTAGTCGTGTGCATCATGTGCTTTTGTAAAAAGTCAAAAGCTTCATCAGGCTTCATATCTGCTAAGTTATTGCGCAAGATGAATAGACGTTGGATGGTTGCTCTATCGTGCAATAAATCATCTCGACGAGTCGAAGAGTTATTGACATTGATGGCAGGATACATCCGCTTATTCGCCAATGTTCTATCCAATTGAAGCTCCATATTACCCGTACCCTTGAACTCTTCAAAGATGACACTGTCCATTTTTGAACCTGTATCAATCAATGCAGTTGCAAGTATCGTGAGTGTGCCACCATTTTCAATTTTACGAGCAGCACCAAAGAATTTCTTCGGCTTTTGCAACGCATTGGCTTCAACACCACCTGAAAGCACTTTACCTGAAGCCGGTGCTACGGTATTATAAGCACGAGCTAAACGTGTAATAGAATCCAATAAGATAACCACATCATGTCCACATTCTACTAATCTCTTCGCTTTTTCAAGCACGATATTGGCAACACGCACGTGGTTTTCAGCAGCTTCATCGAAAGTAGAAGCGACAACCTCTGCTTTTACGGAGCGTTTCATATCCGTTACCTCCTCTGGGCGTTCGTCAACGAGCAACACTATCAAATAACACTCAGGGTGATTTTTAGCGATGGCGTTTGCGATGTCTTTCAAGAGGAATGTTTTACCCGTTTTGGGTTGCGCGACTATCAAACCACGCTGACCTTTACCGATGGGTGTAAACAAATCAATAATCCGATTATTGAAATCCTTACCCGCAGCAGAAGTAGTCAAGGTGAACTTTTCACTTGGAAAAAGTGGTGTTAAATAATCAAAAGGAACGCGGTCTCTGACCTCAAGTGGTTCAAGTCCGTTTATTTTAGATACTTTTAACAGAGCGAAATATTTTTCACCTTCTTTTGGTGGGCGAATAGCTCCTCGAACAGAATCACCCGTTTTTAAGCCAAATAGCTTAATTTGAGACGGCGATACGTAGATATCATCGGGAGAAGTCATATAATTATAGTCAGCGGAGCGTAAAAACCCATAACCATCTTGCATCATTTCCAGAACGCCTTCGCCCTCAATAACACCATCCAAATCAATATTGAATTTTGGAATGGCTGGCATCACTTCACTTTGAGAAGACTGTTCCCTTTGATTGTGCTGCGGTTTTTTATCTTTTTTAGGTGGCGGTGGATAGTCATCATCGAACTCCATTAAGGCTGGATTGATGAAATCATCATCATCATCTTCAGGAACTTGAAGCGATTGAGAAACAGGCTCCTCGCTAATAGGCTCTAATATAGGTTTTTCAACTCTTTCGGGTCTATCAAATCGCGGTGGGCTTGCTTGATTTCTTTTTGCCTGTTCTTCTTTTTCTCTCTCAACTTTTTCCTCTAAATCAGTTAGGCGTTTGCGAGGGCGTTTCTCAACACGAACCTCTTTATCTTTGGATTTGATAAGAGTTGGAATTTTTTCGTAGGGAGTGTTATCTTCTACTAGAATTTCAGGAGATTTTAAATCGGACGGGGACGTGACAGCTTGGGCATCCAGAATCTTGTAAATCAAGTCTTGCTTACTGAGTTTTTTGAAGTCAGGAACTCCATTTTTATCAGCAATTTCCCTCAATTCTTGCACCAGCATGTCATTTAATTGCAAAATGTCGTATTTCATGCGAACTAAATGTTATTAATAATAATTTTGTCTTTCAAAATGAATTTTTATTTAAATGAGAGGTTTACATAAATAACCTCTAAGCAATCACGGTTTCAGAACTTATTATTATTGTCATTTTCCCATAGCAGCGATTTTGAAAAGCTGAATGAACAATAATATTTGATAGTTATTTTATTCGATATGAATGTCCGTGATAAAACGGGCATTATGCATTTTCTTACATTTCTATTCTGTTTCACAGTTTAACTGCGAAAGAATTATTTCTATGAAGAGTTGCGTAATGTGAGCGTAAAAAATATTGTTTTTATGGGGCGTTTTAAAAATGAATGGTAAAAATAATTAAATGATTAAGTTAAGATGATTCTCAAATATTCCTTTTTATAGTCCTCGTTACTTCCATTGAAGGATGTAGCGGCAGAGTATAATTTACTTTTTTTAATAGAAAAAGAAAAGAAGATGTTTGATTGAAAATTTAGACTTCTAAAAGATGGTAAAATAATTTAGAAAGAAAAGGATCTACAACAATCCGAAGAGTTTAAACGTATCAATTCGAGGAAATGTTATAAAATCGGCGTGTAAAAAAAATTAGTTGTTTTTTTCGCTTGCTTCTTTATTTCCGCAAAGATAAACTTTATTTTTATTATGCAAATATTATTTTTGCAAAAAAATTAAAATTTGAATAAAACCTTTTGTAATCTGTGGTTTCTACTTTGAGGAGAGTAAAAGAAATCAAATATACACTACATACTAAATTTCAATAATATTATAGTGCAATTATACTGAATTAATCTATATTTGATACATTATTAACAGATTTTTTAAAAAAAAGTTCTATTTTATTATTTAATACCGTTCAAATCGTTTCATCAAGAAATTTTAAAAAAAGATTATGCTTCAATTACATTTTTTCCGCGAGCAAAAAGAAAGGGTCATCACTGGGTTAAAAAAACGCAACTGGAGTGATGTAGATATTCAAAATGTAATAGCTCAAGTGCTTTCACTTGATGATGTTCGACGCTCATCACAAACAGAATTGGATAGTGTGCTTGCAGAAGGCAACCGCTTATCAAAACAAATTGGAGATTTGATGAAATCAGCCCCGAGTACTCGGGATACTGAGGGGGGTGCTCTAAAAATTCAGGTAGCGCAGTTGAAAGAAAAAGCGAAGCAACTGGGTGAAAAGAAAGCAGATGCTGAGCTTCAACTTGAAAATGTATTGCTATCACTACCCAATATTCCGAATGCCATCGTCCCATTTGGCGTAGGCGCAGATGATAATGCCGTTACAATAGCCGTTTCAGGGGATAATATTTCTAAAATTCCTCAAGAGATATTGGTTAAGGATTTGGATCAAAATAGCATTTGGCAAAATTGGATGTCCGAATTGCCTCAATTACCCGATATTGCCCAACCACATTGGGAACTGGCTCAAAAATATGGCATATTTGACCTTGAATTAGGCGTAAAAATAGCGGGTGCCGGTTTTCCCGTTTTTAGAGGTAAAGGGGCTAAACTGGTGCGTGCGCTCATTCAGTTTTTCCTTGATGAGGCTCAAATATCTGGCTACGAAGAAATCATTCCGCCGCTCGTGGTCAATGAAGCCTCTGCCCGTGGTACTGGTCAGATTCCAGATAAAGAAGGTCAAATGTATTATGTTGAAAAAGATGATTTGTACTTAATTCCGACTGCCGAAGTGCCCATCACCAATATTTTAAGAGATGTCATTTTAACGGAAAAAGACCTGCCAGTGAAATATTGTGGTTACACGCAATGTTTCCGTCGTGAAGCAGGTAGTTATGGTGCTCATGTACGTGGCTTGAATAGAGTACATCAATTCGATAAAGTAGAGATTGTACAATTTGCGCATCCTGATAAAAGCTATGAAATCCAACTCCAAATGGTAGAACATATCAAAGGATTGATGGAAAAATTAGAATTGCCATATCGCATATTGAGGCTTTGTGGCGGGGATATGGGTAGTGCATCTGCTATGACATTCGATTTTGAAGCCTGGTCTGCGGCTCAAAAACGTTGGTTGGAAGTGAGTTCAGTCTCAAATTTTGAAACATTTCAAGCCAATAGAATGAAATGCCGCTTCAAGGATAGCAATGGTAAAACGCAATTGGTACACACTCTCAATGGTTCTGCCCTTGCACTACCTCGTATCATCGCTTCAATCCTCGAAAACCACCAAACTACTGAGGGGATACGCATACCAAAGGCGTTGGTGCCTTACACGAAGTTTGAAATGCTTGATTAATTATTGGTTATTGATTATTGGTTATTGGTTTTTCCTGTATTATGCGCTCCAATAACCAATAACCAATAACCAATAACTATCTAAGCCTATCCGCTGAACGGACTATTTCTTCATCTTTTTTAATATTTCTGAAAGCCAAATAACCACACAATAAGGCTATGAGCGGCATTGCGGCTCCGATAGCAATTTGAGCGGCATTGGTCATCACCAAATAAGCATAAACGCCACCTACCAAAGAAGAAAGTAAAGTACCGATACTCGTTATTATCATCTGTAATTTCCTATTAGCAAAAAGGAAAACGGCTATTAAAAAATCCGCCGCAGGCAGTGCATTGAGCGCAGTCAAACCCATATTATCGTAGGTATTTAAAATGCCATCTGAAAACATGCCACTTGTAGCCGGTGCAGAGGTGCCAATACTGAGGGGTATGAACAATAAGCCCATCACAATAGTTGCCACTAATAAGTAAATTGTCTGAATTCTTTGAATCATATTATTTTAGTTTAAATTTTCAATTGGATGCAAATTAAGCGAGTGTTACCCAGTTTTCAAATTTTTTAAGCATCATTTTCACATGTAGAATATCTATGCCAACTCTGGTTTTAAAAGTCTATTCTCGAAAATAAAAATCTTAAATTCAATAGTACACCTTATCTTTTAGGTTTTAAATAATGCAAAAAAAATATTTTATCTCAGCGAAATTATAGTTTTTCAATAAAAAAGACCGAAATTTGATAAATAAATCTTTTTGAATGGCCGTATCGCCCAATTGATTGCCGATTAAAATAAAGGGGAAATAGGCTTTCATTTTTTAAAAAGGCCTGCTCATTTCATTAAAATTACAGAATTTAAATATTACTTTTGTATATTTTAGTACAGGGAAAGACAATTTTTACATTTCAATAAAACATACTATCAAGCCTTTTAAAACTACATTATGAATAATATTGTTTCTCAGAGAACATAAAAAGAATGTCAAATTTAGTAAGCATGCAGGAGGGGGATATCAGTTTGCCAGAAATAATTGATGAACAAGTGAATGTAAAAGATGTAATTCTTTCGCAAATAGAATTGGTCACTGCTGCCATTCAAACCAATGACTTTAAAACTGCGCTGGATTTAATCCTCGAGGCTTGGTATTTGTACACCTCTACCCCCTCAGTATCTGACGATAATTTGAAGGCGACTCTCCTACTCAGCATCAGTCAAGTTTATTTTAAAAGGCAGGATTTCAAAAAGTTAGAATATTATAGCGAACTTCTCCTTAATACCGCTCGTGGAATTAATGATAAGGAAAAAGAGGTTACTGCATTGACCAATATTGCCATCACGCGAAGTGTTTTTTCGGATTATAAATCAGCAATTCCCCTTTTTGTGGAGGCGTTGGAAAGCAGTCGTGTCTTAGGGTACCGCTACAATGCAGCCAATTGCCTTATCAATATCGGTACGCTTTACGCCAATCTTTTTAATTACGAAGAGGCGTTGGATAGGTATAATATCGTCTTAAATGATTTTAAAGATGTCCTCACGGATACTACACGCATAGCGATTAATCAAAATACGGGTAATCTATACCACGCCTCAGAGCAATATGATTTGGCTTTGGATTATTTTAAAAAAGCCTTAGATACCGCCAAAAAAATCAATTCCGATAGCTCTATCGCGCACGTCAATGCTCTCATGAGCCGTACTTATTTAGCAATGAATAGATTCAATCATGCAGTCGCTTGTGCACGATTAGCTGAAGATGGCATGAATAAAATAGGCAATGCCAATAGCCGCCAAATTAATTATCTTAATTTAGCACAAATTGCCTTTTTAAATAATCATACCGAACTGGCAGATGAATTTGCTAAATTAGGTATCGCGGTGGCCCGTCGAGTAAAAGATGATGCTTCAGAGTTAAGGGGATTTCAGCTACTTTCCAATCTTTATAAAAAACAAAAGAACTTTAGCTTGGCATTGCGTTGTCAGATGATTTACTCTAAAAAGCAAGAGGATTATTTGAAAATGCAGCGCAATATGCACCTTCTTGATTTTGAAATACGCTACGCTTTACGTGAAAAAGAGCGTAAAATTGAAGAATTGACCAAAGAAAATCAATTTCAAGCTCTTCTTTTGGAAAGCAATAGTCAGATTGAAAAACAAAATGAGCAACTCCGACAAGCCAATGAAGAGCTTCAACAATTTGCGTATATCACCTCACATGACTTGAAAGAACCGCTTCGGATGATTGGCAGTTACTCCCAAATTGTTACCCAACTCTACGCACCCAAATTGGATGAAAATAGTAAAACCTATTTTGGATTCATCAATGATGGCGTCACCCGCATGAGTGCTTTATTGGATGCTCTTTTGCAATATGCCACCATCGGCCGTTCGGATATAGAACTTGAAAAAGTGGATGTAGGGAATATAATAGCGATTGCTCGGAATAATTTAAAACTGACCATTGAAGAGACTGATGCCAATATTCTATGCGGTGAAATGCCTCAAGTGAGAGCGATTCCTTCTTTTTTAATTCAATTATTCCAAAATTTGATAGGCAATGCCATCAAATTCAGAAGAGAAGATAGTCGCCCGATAGTATTGATTAATTCAGAAGAAAGGGAGAATGAATGGCTTTTTAGTGTCAATGATAATGGAATCGGCATTGCCCCTGAGCACCAAGAGCGCATTTTTATCATTTTTCAAAGACTGCACACGAGGGCAAAATACGAAGGCACTGGGATAGGGCTTTCCATATGTTTTAAAATAGTGACGCAGCTGAGTGGTAAAATTTGGGTGGAATCACTCCCTGGAAAAGGGTCAACTTTCTTTTTCACAATACCCAAATAATGGGTGATGGGTGATGGGTGATGGGAATACCAAAGAAAGTTCACTTTAGTTCATTTCAAACTGACTGAAATTTGGAACTGGTGCATAAAAAAATCCGAAAGAACTATGGGAATAGCCTTTCGGATTTTACTTTTTCACAACTATGTAACACAAATTATTCAACAATGGCAACGCGTACCATATTTGTTCTTAGTTTCTTTTCCACTGGCATTGAACCCGTGTTGATGACGATATCACCTTTTACTACACAACCTGCATCTTTCAAAATACCAATTGTATCTTCTATGGTTTCGTCAGTTGAAGTATATTTATCGTAGTAAAAACACTTCACTCCACGTACCAAATTGAGCGTACCCAACATACTATGACGACCGGAGAAAATATAAATCGTAGATTTTGGACGATAGCTTGATACTTTAAATGCCGTATATCCCGATGCCGTAAAACCAATTATGGCTTTAGCATTTAACTCTTCTGACATACGTGCCGCATTCAAACAAACCACATCATTGATAAAAACACCTGAATTTTTGTATAAATTAGGGCGTTCATGTCGTGCTGGCATTTTTTCCATTTCTACAATAATGCGCGTCATGGCTCTTACTGTTTCCACTGGATATTTACCCGCTGCAGTTTCAGCACTCAACATCACTGCGTCCGCACCGTCCATCACAGCATTCGCCACGTCAAGTACTTCCGCACGGGTTGGTGATGGATTTTCAATCATACTTTCCATCATCTGCGTAGCTACAATAACTGGTCGAGCGCGTTGAATGCATTTTTCAACAATCATTTTTTGCACCATTGGCAATTTTTCAATCGGAAACTCCACACCCAAATCGCCACGTGCCACCATTACTGCATTTGAAGCTTTGATAATTGCATCCAAATTTTCAACCGCTTCTGGTTTTTCTATTTTTGAACAGATTAATGCAGGATGTTTTACTGCATCTATACGACTGCGCAAATCATGCACATCTTCTGGACGACGAACAAATGAAAGGGCAATCCAATTGACAGGTTGAGTCAATATAAATTCCAAATCAGCCAAATCCTTCGGTGTCAAACACGGTAAAGATGTTTTAGTATCGGGCAAGTTAACCCCTTTTTTATTCTTTAAAATGCCCGCATAAATGACCCGCATTTTCACTTTCGATATACTATCAGTCTCTACGACCTCAAAAACCAATTTACCATCATCCAATAACACTTTTTCACCTACTTGCACATCTTTAGCAAAATCTTTATATGACATATAGATACCATCTTTAGTACCTATACAATCTTCATTTACAAAAGTCACTATATCATTTTCTTCAAGTGCCAATCCGTCATTTTGCATCATACCAACACGCAATTTCGGACCTTGCAAATCAGCAAGGATACCAATATGCCAACCATATTTCTCATTGATGAATTGGATATTTTGAATCACTTCTAAGTGACCCGCATGATCGCCGTGAGAAAAATTCAGCCGAAAGACATTGACGCCTGATTTTGCCAATTCATAGAGGATCTCGTAGCTACGCGAAGAAGGTCCCACGGTTGCCACTATCTTTGTATTTTTCTGATCCGCTAATTGTAGCGTCGAAGTTGGGTTATTTTCTAAAAGAGTAGCCATTTTTATATATTTAGTTCAATAAAATCAACGATAAAAAAAAATTTAAGTTGCCATAATATTACCTCTATTCATCACTCCTTCAGTATTTTTACGGAATAATTGAAAAGCCATCATTATTTAGTGTAAAAAATACAATAAGCAAAGGTAGGTTATTTTATTTCAAAAACCAAGTAGGCTTT
The DNA here is from genome assembly GCA_031381715.1 of Saprospiraceae bacterium. GTDB lineage: Bacteria > Bacteroidota > Bacteroidia > Chitinophagales > Saprospiraceae > JAAFJT01. Next base: position 6,401 of record JANMYC010000156.1, on the reverse strand, counting down.
TATTAAAAAATTCAAAACTTTATACTGTAAGATTTTACTTTAAAAAACTTTATAAGTCTTTCTTGACCCATTACTAAATTTCTATTGCATGAAAGCATTTACTTTTTTATTCCTATTTATCCTGTCATCCCTTAATTTAAATGCGCAAGACCCTAAGCCCCCTCGCCAAATTTACTTTTTTTTAGGTATAGGTTTTCCACTCACTAAGGTGCGAGACCAAGCTCATTCCCCATTAAAATATCAAGGCTGGACACCCACTTTTCGCATCGGGCACGAAGAAATAACCGAAAATCACGTATCGCGAATAAGCGTATCAGGCTCATTTGGCTCAGCCACGCCCAAATCAAGACCGAAGCCAAAACAGAACCTTTCTAATTTGGATATCAGCAATATTCAAGTCAATTATGCGTATTATCACCGCCGAGGAGCGTACGATACTGAGGAGTGGAACAATTATTTGGGCGGTGCAATCACGTTCACATTTGATGTAAGAAATTACAGTTTACCGAGTAATAACTTGATGGGCTATCAAACCAATTTATCGCTGAATGTGGGCACATTTGTTCAGAAAAAATTGAGTGATACTTGGCGATTCAATTATGAAGCATTTACACCTATTATATCGTATAGTTTAAGACCCACTTATTTGGGTATGTTGCCGATGAAAAACAGTGATTTTAACGCAAAAAATGTATTTTCAAACGGTAAAATAGTCACTGTCAATAAATTATTCCGATTTTACAACCGTTTTTCATTCGACCAACAAATCAATGACCACCGACAACGCAGGCTTTTTTACGCGTGGGATTATCACAATAATACAGTTTCAAAACCTTTACAATCCATATCTGGAGGCGTGGGATATGAATCTTTATTTAAATTATGATTTTAAATGAAATTCTAAAGTCCCCCCTCAGTATCAAGGATAAAAACAATAAACCAATCCGTTTGTTAATGAAATTTAAAGGTAAAAAATAATAAAATATCATTAAACCTCCTTAGCTTTGCATCCTGTTTGTGTAAAATTGATAAATGAAAAACCACGATAAAATATTCGAAGAAGAATTTCTTCCTCATGCTGATGCTCTTACTAACTTTGCTTATTATCTCACCCAAGATGAAAGTGATGTAGAAGATTTGGTTCAGGATACCCTCATGAAAGCCTATAAAGCAGCAGGAAGTTACGAAGAGGGAACTAATTCGAAGGCATGGTTGTTTAGAATAATGAAAAACACGTTTATCAATGAATATAAACGTAAACAGAGACGCGGGAAGAAAGTCGATTATGAAGAAATAATCACTTATCATGATGAAGAAGATTCGCCATTAACATCTTACACAGATTTACGGACAGAGATTTTCGGTGGTATGATGGGTGACGAAGTGATGATTGCTATTAATGATTTACCGACTGAATATCGCACCATATTGCTGCTTTGCTACGTAGAAGAGTTTCAATACGAAGAATTAGCGGCTATTTTTGATATTCCGATTGGTACAGTTCGCTCAAGGTTAGCGAGGGCGAGGGGGCTTTTGAAAGAAAAATTACATTCTTATGCCTCATCATTGGGATATGGAAAAAGCCATTCCGAAGATGATGATAATAAATAGGCGTTAAGAAATAATCAATTATTTCTGTCGGGCTTAAAATTGTAGAAAACTCTTCGCTACGCTCAGTATTTTCTACAATTTTGAGAGCCGACTTAAAAAGGAAATTGTTGATTATTTTAGCCCAACTACTTATAATGTGTAACACTATTGATAAGTAATCAGAATTATCTATATATTAACTACAATTTTATAAAAAAGGGTCACAACTATATTCATTAACTCACTGCCACAATTTCGAAAGGTAGTACAAAATCAGCAAGCCAATGAGGGATCATCAACCAAATTCAGACCTGTTTCAAAGGGTAAATTTGTATCTTGATCGTGCAATGACACAAGACGACGAGGTCAGTTTCCGCAAAGAAATGAACCAAAATCCAGCGGTTATTGAAGCCATGAATCATGAGCAATCTTTCAGAGACCTACTTAAAAACAGTGTCAACCGTCGTAAAGCTTCTCCTACTTTGATTCAAAACATCAAAGACAAAATCAGGAAATCTCCAGCTTAAGCGACATTTTTTTTCTCTCCCATTGACGAACATATCTTAATTTTAGACCGATTTCAATTTATTGATTCACACAAATTTAACAAATCACGCAAATTATAAGATTGAACTAAAGGCTTGCTGTTAATTAATAGCAAGCCTTTCTTGATTTTTAGAGGCTGATTGCATTAATCCTTCTGAAATTCGCTCGTAGCCCGAATTTGTATTTCATCAATTACCACAACCAAGATATAATTGAATATTGTCACAGGAACTTTTGCCCAATTTCACTTAGATTTTGATATTTTAATAAAAATCACTACTTTTGCCCCCGTTTTTAAAGTTAACGTTAAGTAATTTCAAAAAACTTATTCCCTATCAGTGAATCTCTCTTTCGATATACAATTCATGTAGCGATACCTTAGCTACCCCCAGTTCCGATTCTCGGAATTACTGGACATTATGTTTATGCCATAAAATAGATTATTCCTAATCCATTGATAACCAAAGTGTTATCAATAACTTCAATATATTATGATAGATAAATTAAGAGCCATTTACGATAAATATGTCCACCTTGAAGAGCAACTGTCCGACCCCTCAGTAATTGGGGACATGGATAAGTTTAAAAAGGTCAATAAGGAGTATAAAGATTTACAGCCCATTGTAAGTGTATATAAAGAATATAAAAAAGTAACCGACGACATATCACAGGCGCAGGAAATGCTCGATGACTCGGATATGCGTGAAATGGCTAAAGAAGAATTACAACTTCTACAACCCCGCAAAGAGGAGCTGGATGAAGAAATAAAAACCTTACTCATTCCTAAAGACCCCGAAGACTCCAAAGATGTCTATTTCGAGATTCGCTCTGGTACGGGCGGTGATGAAGCAAGCCTTTTTGCGGGCGATTTGTACCGCATGTACCAACGTTTTTTTGATAAGCAGCGTTGGAAAACCGAGGTTTTAGAGGTAACAGAAGGCACAGTTGGCGGCTATTCAAAACTCATTTTGGAGGTAAAAGGCGAAGATGTGTATGGTAAATTGAAATTTGAATCGGGTGCTCATCGTGTTCAACGGATTCCCGACACTGAATCCAAAGGTCGCGTGCACACATCTGCTGCCACGGTGGTAGTAATGCCCGTGTTAGAAATGGATGATATAAACATTCGTAAGGATGATTTGCGGATAGATGTTTATCGCTCAAGTGGTGCAGGTGGTCAGCACGTCAACAAAACCGAATCGGCAGTGCGCATCACGCATTTACCGACGGGCATTGTATCAGAATGTCAAGAAGGTCGTTCGCAAATTCAGAACCGTGAAATAGCCATGCAACGCTTGTATCAGCGCATCAGAGAAGCCCAACAATTGGCTCATGATACCGAACAGACCGCTAAACGCCGCTCATTAGTAGGCTCTGGTGACCGCTCTGATAAAATAAGAACGTATAATTATCCTCAAAATCGAGTTACTGACCACCGTTTGGAAGGCGATAACAAAAATTTTAACTTAGATAAAGTCATTGAAGGAGATATTGACGAGATTTTTGAATCCCTCCGAATTGCTGACAATGCGGAAAGAATGAAAGCAGAGGAAGAGGATTGAGTTGGTTGTTAGTTATTGGTTTTTGGTTTTTAGTGATTAGTTATTGAGAGAATGAAATCCTAATTAGTGATTGAAGATTATTAAAAAAGCCCTTGCGATAGTTGCAAGGGCTTTTTTACTGAGGGGGTGTTCTGTTTTTAATTAAAATCCACAAGCCATGGTTAAGGCTCCCCAAAACATGGTTTTTGCATCTTTGAACTCTGCTGTGCGGATATTTTGACTGTATGTCACATTAAAATTGCGGTAAGTAAGACCATAACCCAACTCTGCATTCATGTACACGCGCTTAAGGTCATCTTTAGGTATCACATAAGGGCTTTTGTAGTAGGTAAACATACCGCCTTGAAGAAGGCTATTATCTGCTACTAAGCGCACAAGGGGACGAGCAAAAGCGTATAATTGCCAATTATTTCTGCCTTTTACTTGAGCAATATTTCTAAAATAATCCTCAAACCAACCTACTCTAACCATACCACCCGCGCCCACATAATTATTGACAGTACCGATATTAGTTTCTAAAATACCCATCATATCAATATTATTAATCGGTTTTATTAGCCTTTTTTCACCGATAAAATTCAGATTAATGGCAATATCATTGGCTATTTGGTTTTTCCAACCTTGAGGAAGTGGACGGCCTATCAACTGATGCACTTTCGACTGGAAATACTCTTGTTGTGTAACAGGGCCTATCGCACCTAAGGAGTACTCAGTTGTAAATCGTGTAGCATTTATATAATCATTGGAAATGCCTACCAAACCCAAGTAAGCCCAGCCTGCATAAGGTCTATCACCTATTATTACATTCTCGGATTTATTAGCGGGAGTGTACATATTCGAAGCAGCTGATAAACCTGAGTAATTATTAGCTTTCGGTAGTTTAGGGAAAATCTTAGTTATAATTCCGTTTTTATTTGGATTTTGCATAAACAAATATTCCATCTTTATGCCGCTTGAAAAATACCTATCCGTCTTATCCCGAGGAATAAGCATATCATTTTGGATATTTATGCGCATATACTGAGGGGCCAACTTGGGTGTGGCAGTACCATCAGCTTGAGCAGATAGATTAAATACAGTGGTAGTGAAAATTTGTATTAAAAATAGTTTAAAAATGAGCCTAATATTCATGGGTTGCTGTGGGAATTTAGGAGGGTGCTTTAATTGTAAGATAAACTTCTGGCTTAAAACCAACATCTATGCCATACAAATTTAAGGGTATTTCTCTTACATATCAATAGGTAGAAATATGTTTAACACATTATTGACATTTGCTTATACAAATATGTGAATTTTCCAAATTTTTTACCTTACTTTTTTATTAATATTTAATATTTACGTTATTTTCATTCCATTGGTTTTCAGCTGTTTGCATAAAAAAAAACCGAAGTCATTGATTATCAACGGCTTCGGCTTATATTGAAAAAATATTTTATAAAAAATATTATTTTTTTGTTTTGATATAAAAACTAAAAAAATATCAACCATTTTAAAAAAAATGTCACAATAACCTATAGCTCGATTTTTTGTTTCTCAGGTTTCATCTGAGGAAAGAACAAAACTTCTTGGATGGATATTTGACCCGTGAACAACATTGTCAACCGGTCAATGCCAAAACCGATGCCCGCAGTAGGTGGCATTCCGTATTCCAAAGCGCGCACGAAATCTTCATCCATTGCCATTGCTTCTTCATCTCCCCTTGCTGCTAATTGCAATTGTTCTTCAAAACGCTCACGTTGGTCAATTGGGTCATTTAACTCAGAATAAGCATTTGCCACTTCTTTTCCGTTCACAAAAAGTTCGAAACGCTCAACCAAACCCGCTTTTGTACGATGCTTTTTAGTCAAAGGCGACATTTCAATGGGGTAATCAATAATGAAAGTCGGCTGTATTAAGTTTTTCTCAACTTTTGCCCCAAATATTTCATCAATTAACTTTGCCCAACCCATTGTTGCATCCAATTCGATATGGTTTTGCTTACAGAAAGTCCGCAATTCGTCCTCAGATTTGCCCTCTGGATTAAAACCCGAATATTTTTCAATGGCTTCAAACATAGAAAGGCGAGTGTAAGTGCCCCCAAACTCAATTTCATTTTCTCCCACTGGCACTTTCGTTTGACCGTTAACAGCTTGAGCCACTCTTGCAAGCATCTCTTCCGTCACTTTCATCATCCAATTGTAGTCTTTGTAAGCTACATAAAATTCTAAAGCAGTGAATTCTGGATTGTGGGTTCTATCCATCCCTTCGTTACGGAACATTTTAGCAAACTCATACACACCATCAAAACCCGCTACAATCAAGCGTTTTAAGTACAATTCATTGGCAATCCGCAAGTACAATTGCATATCCAAAGTGTTGTGGTGCGTTTTGAACGGGCGCGCAGCAGCACCACCGTGAATGGGTTGCAAAACGGGCGTTTCAACTTCCATCAAACCCAATTCATCCAAATAATTGCGCATCGTTTTGATGAGCGTCGTGCGTTTTTTGAAAATTTCACGGAATTGAGGATTTACGGTCAAATCCACATAACGCTGGCGATAACGCATTTCAGGGTCAGTAAATGCATCAAAAATATTACCTTCTGCATCGCGTTTCACGACAGGCAAAGGACGCAGCGATTTGCTCAAAAGCTTGAACTCTTGAACGTGAACCGATACTTCACCCGTTTTAGTTTTAAAAGCAAAACCTTTTATACCTACGAAA